>JAPLKC010000118.1:0-38557 GCA_026388255.1 Pseudomonadota bacterium
GGGTCGAATCCGCTAAGTCGGGCTAGCTCAATCACTTAACTACTATCTTTTTCTTATACTCCGGATCAATATCTACTGCCATTTTGAAGAATGTTTTCGCAATGTCTGTAAGTCCCCTGTTATACTCAATAAGTCCTGTCAGATAATACCACTCCGGATAGTAAGGATCTAAATAGATAGCCATGGACAAGGCCCTTTCTGCGAAATCATACCTTCCGTAATAGCCGTATATCCAGCCGAAATAGGCAAAGGGCTTCGGATTGGTTGGATTCCTCGTGATTGCCTCTCTGAGGAATACATTTGCATAAAGGGCAAGATTGTTCCTGTCGCCGTGTATGTCTATCTTTTTCTTTTTTACCCATGCATCCATCATGTCAAGCTCTGATTTTTCCGGCACCCGTGAAGTAGCCTCCGCAAGCCTGAACCATAACTCCGGATTATCCGGTTCCATATCTAATGCATACAGCAGTTTGTTAATTGCCATTACCCTTTCAACTTTGATTGTGGAATTTATCTTTGTAGGCACATAGGCCTGCGCGATCCCGTGTCTCATGACCGACCATCCCCACCAGGTATAGAATGGTACAAACAGGATGAGTAGGATAATGGTGATAATCAGTGAATAGTGATTGGGTGAGTGAGTGATTGAGTGATTGGGGCGCTCTGCGCTTTCGGCTTGCAGGCGTGCAGGCTTGCAGGCGTGCCCGCTTGCTGACCCCTGACCTTTCTCACTCAAATGAACGATATTCCATGTCACTGCCATCAGCCCGAACCATGTCATGATAACCGCCGGACAGCGGAATACAAAGTCGCCTGTTGCATGAATAAGCGGCGCTATAAGGCCCACTATACACCCGAACCCTACCCATTTTGACCATCGCGAATGCCTGTTTATCTGTTCCATCCACTTCCTGAAAACAGCGATGATGAACGCTATGAAGGCTATGAGCACAATAGCCGGGCCTCCCCACCCTGTCTCTGTGAGCAGCTCCACCCAGTCATTATGGGCATGGTCCACTGACTTATTCCATTCTGTTGGCGGTTTATAACGTCTGTACAGTTCCTCGAATGTGCCCCAGCCACTGCCGGTTATCGGAAACCTTTCCGACATCTCCCATGCATGTTTTGTATATTCGAGCCTGCCCAGAGCATTTGGTGATGCAGTTGAAAACCGTTCTACAGTCCGGTCGAATGTAAGGTAGAGATTGTAGGTGACAACCAGCCCGAAGAGGATCAAAAGGGCGGCACCATATCGTCTTGTATCTTTTCTGAAACACAAAAACACGGAGGTAATGATAAACGCGGATGCGCATGCCATAATCCCGCCGCGTGAACCGCTAAGAACAAAACCGACTATAACAAAAACAACAACAAGGCCTGTAAGAATGGCTTTTGTCAAGATATCGCTCAAGGTTTTAATTAATTGCTCCCTTGATGTATCCGCACGAATTTGCCGCAATTTACGGCTGGCGCCGTTTATTTCACTGAAGAATAATCCGATAAAGATCGGGACCAGCATCGCCATATATGCACCGAAATGGTTACGATAGATAAATGTACCGATCGAGTGATCTCCATAAAAAGTGTCTTTCCACCACCAGATGCCTGTAACAGCTTCAATCGACTGGAGCATGCCGTAAAAACTCTGAAATATTCCCATCACAACCCAGACCAGAATGAGCCTCTGCAGATCCTTTCTTTCCTTAACCTTATAGAAAACAAGTTCAAAAAGGGCAGCACACGTGAGGAGTTTAAACCAATCAACCCTTGTGGCGTAAGGGTACAGGCTCAATGGGAGCCATTCAGGGATATTTCCGCCTATCGTATCAAATGCCCGCTTATAGGATGCAAATGCTTCGGGTGAAAGCAGCTTAATTTTCTGTAAAGGTAAGGGCACGATTTGCATAAACACGAGTACAAGTCCAATAAGCATGAAAATATGCAAAGGACAGTGGAAGAAGTGTTGAGTGTTGAGTGTTGAGTGTTGAGTGTTGAAGTCCCTGCTAATCCCTAATCGAAGTCCCTGCTAATCCCTAATCCATAATCCCTAATCCCTGTTTTCACTGCTGCGCTGATTACCGCCAGCCCCACCAGCACCCATACGGCAATCTCCACCGACACATATGCCCATACATGGACAGAACCGAATGCAAGGGGGAGAAAAACCCACACGGCCAGAATACCGTACTGAATAACCTTATCAATCCATTGCGACAAAAAATATCTATTCATTTTTTACTATTGACTCCTTCCAGCCACAAATTATTTTTTATGTAACAGGGATAATATGGATAACAGCAGATGTAAGATTAAAATATTTATATCAGCGCTTCTAGTCCCTTACGGTCCAGAATGCTCAATAATTTGAGAGAAGGCCCTGCAGGGCGTTTATCTCCGATTTCCCACTTCTGAATGGTAGAGAGACTGGTATTGAGCACAGATGCCATAACAGCCTGACTGATCTTATAACGTTCCCGCAAGGAACGAATTTGCTCCGCAGAATAGGCAGAAACCGGTTCGATACACAAGACATCATACTCACGCATTGTATATTTGTCTATAAGCCCGACCTTGTGCAAGTCCCGGGCAGTTTCATGAACCACACCTAAAAGGCGACTCTTATACTTCTTGCTTTTCATGTTCGACCTCCAGCAAAGAACCTTCTCCAATGGCAACTGCAATTTGTGCCGCAGTCAGGCTAAGAAGGTCTTTTACCAATTTTATCAAAGTTGCCAGTTCATTTTCTGAAATGTTTTCACGTTCGTTCTTTTCAAAACCAAATACAAAAAACCATCGGTCATCCAGGTTCGTCGCCAGCAATGTTCTCGTACTGCTGCGCTTTCCTCTCCCCGGCAAAGCAATGCGCTTTTTCACAATTCCACCACCAAGATCTGCATCCAGCAACCCGATCTGAATTTCGAGAACAGCTATTCTCAGCATCGAATCTGACAACTCTGTTTTTTGTGCCCACCGTGCAAAATGTCGGGTTTTATAGATCATCTTTGTTAAACTATATCACTTAGTGAAACAGTCTGCAATATTAAATCCAAGCTCACACGCGGCGAGGACGGGCAGAATTTGCGGTTTATCCATAATTCTGACCAAAATTGGTATGCTTTTATCCGTATCCATTGTTATCCTTGTTAAAACAAAGATTTATTTTTTATTAACGCAACTCCTTCTATAGAAGATGCCCGGAACCTAATCCAGTCAACATACAGGTATCTATGGTTATACGCATCATCAGGATTATTTACAAGATGAATTTCCACCCTGTGTTTCCCTGCCTTGAGGTTTACCCTGAAGCGGTATACCCGCCACGAAGGCTCTTCCACAAAGCACTCGCCCACGATTTTACCGTCAACAACGACCCTCATAAGAGGTGCGATCTCCATATTAACACGATTACGTGCCCTTGCTTCAACAAAACAAGGTGTTTCATCAGTTGAAGTCTGGTGAATATAAAATTCCTCTGCAATATAATTATTTTTAAATATTCCCCAGTAATAATGTTCGCGGTTCCTGATAATAGGCTGACCAGGCGTCTTTTCTGACATATTTTCAGCCTCAATCTGCAGCAATGGCTCTATTGCAAACTTTGCACCGAGGTTTGTCAGCAGTGTACAAAAAAATCTCACAGCCTTATTGTAATTATCGTCATTATCGTATATTTCTAAGGGTTTTCTTCCTGTTATATCGCTTCCAACTCTTTGTTTCAGGGATTTAGCACGAATCAACTCATCCCAGTTAATAGTATCAACCAACAGAAAACCCTTTCCAACCTTCGATGCCATAATCAGGGAGGGAGCCGTCAATGGAAACCAAAAATTCGATGCACCCTTCGGTGATGAAACATCAAACATCCATTTTGAAGGACTGATAAGTTTTGCAAATTGATATGTTATCATCGGATAAGGTTCTGTCCAGTATAGATAATGACTTGCCATGCCATCTGTAAGAAGGTTAGTGTGATTCACTTTAACGGGTAGTTTTTCCTGAGTCAACGGAACAAGGTTTACCGCACTTAACAACCCGCTAAGATTTTTTAGGGATTCCGGCTCCATTCCATATAGATACAGCACATTCCCCTTTTGTATCCAGTTCTTCCACTCAACTAAATTCCGCCCGGTTTTTTCGAAATCTGCAGCTTTTATTACCTTAATTGTTTTTGCATTCTTTCTTAATGAATTATCTATCTCTACACCCATTTCCTTCAAATTATTTTTCAAATTCTCCGGCAGAATTACTATGCTTTGCTTTCCATTCTTTCGCAGGCTGAAGCCTGCGGCTATCATCAGATCTTTTCCATTCTGATGTCCACTTTCGCGATTCGCGATTCGCGATTCGCATTTGCTCTGCGTTTTTCGATCCATATACCGGAGCATGCGAAACAACAATTCCGCTGCTATTGGTTCATTCCAGAATTTTTCTACTAAAGGAAGTTGACAAAAAACCGTATTACCATTGCCCTGTGATTGCTCTATAAGGGGCGAATAGATGAGACCACCGGTACCGCCGCCGATCAAAAGCGGCTTGTAGCTTCCACCTGTCGGGAGATTGAAGTCTTTATAAGAAATGACCATGTCTGGTGCCCATAGCTGAAAATCCTTCTCTTTCAAAAACTCCATGACAGGGTGATGCAAGGATCGTATAAAACCGATAGCTGTAGAATGACGGGTATTGAGCGTCAAACCACCCGGAAAATCGAAAGGATAATGCTCCTGGTCAAGCAAAAGTGTCGATAAGTCCCTTTTTTTCATGCGTTGTTGAAGTTTCTGAACATCTGAATAACTCAAACCGGTAAGAGCACGCCGCCCCACAACCAGCATTTCAATATTTTCATACTTACCTATTGTATTTACTCTCCTGTGGGGTATTTTTAACCTTTTGAAAAGAGATGCTGTATCCCCTTGGGGATCGAAAAGCCCAACCATGCTCATTTTTTTCCATGGCAACATCTCTGGTTTCGGATACGCTGAGATTTGATAGTTGAATTGGTCGTATACTTTTCCTGTTCCATTATCTTCAATTATCTCCCCGGAGATGTTGTATGTTAAAGGCTTTTCAACTTCAGGGACATTAAATTCTATTTCGAATGACTGCATCTCCCCGGGAGGGACAAGAAATGGCCCCAGTTTCTTCCGATATAACGGTCTCTCTTTTTCGTCTTTAACAGCATATTGAAAATAAAGGTTCTTTGTCTCCCTCAAATCGTTTACAATTACCCCTGACCATTTTAGCGTGCTCTTCCCATAAAATCGTTCAAACCTTTCAGGATAAAAAATTATTTTTATAGGCTTCAGGGCTTCTTTCAAGGCTTCATTCGCCTTCTCTCCTGCCGGAGGGTTCCATGGATTGATCATGGCAACATCCATGGCTCTCGCCGCTTCAATGCTGTGTTTCCATGTTTCTGCCTGGGTTTTATCTCTGATTGTAAGGTAATTGTTATATGCCTCATCCCCGAAAAGAATTGAATCCATATATGGCTCACCGCCATCGAAATAGCCAATTTCACCAAGATCAAGAGGCTTTTTCTTATCCCACGACCACAACTGATTAGGTTTTTTATACCAGAATGAATCAATACGTATGCCTGACGCCTGATTCTGGCTCATGGCTGATAGTTCATGGTTCATAACTGATGGGTCGGCTTGCTGGCTTGCCCGCTTGCCCGTTTGCCCGCTTGTTGGTTGAAGGTTACCTCCTATCTTCGTAACTGCGTAACCTCGTAACCTCGCATCTTCCGCCTCTCCCCTGACCCCTGACCCTTGACTCCTGACCATTGTCTCTCTCAGCCACCAGGCATCCTTCGGATATTTATTCCAGAAGGGTAATTCGTGTGGATAATGGAGACTTAATATATCCGCTATTCCACCCGGATCGTCCCCACCGTTAAAAAGGATAGGCCTTGTTGGATCCCACAACTTTACTTTTTTACCAAGCTCAGCAAACTTTGTCTCAGCCCTCATGCCATGACTATACTCAACACATTCATTTTCAATACTGTAAGCAACAACTGAAGGATGGTTTTTCAGTTTATTAACGAGCCCCTTCCAGTGGATCGCGGCATTCTCAAAAAATACATCACTTTCATAATTATTCTGTACAACATAGGATCCGTTAATTGCAGATTCCGCCACTACCATCATACCCATTCTGTCGGCAAGCTCGTAATACCATTCAGGAAAAATATTGGCATGAAAACGGACTGTATTTAAATTAAGTTCTTTCAGCCTCATGAGCAATGTTCTCAGTTCATCGGGCTTCATGCCATTGTTGCTCGTTGAGGCGGTAAAAAGGTGAATCTTTTTGTCGTTTAAAGACAGTTCATGGTTCTTCATTGTTACCTGTCTATATCCAAAAGGAATTACCCTGTGAAACAACAGTTTGTCATCAGAACTCCTTGCCTCAAGAACCATCTCGTATATGGCAGGGTTATTGGGTTCCCATCTTTCTAATCCTTCTGCATTAAGAAATATCTCAAAACCTCCCTCCTTACCTGTTTCTACCTCATATTTTCCAACAGCTTTTTTTTCCGGCGCCCCTTTTACTGAAATACTTACCTCGATTAACCTCTTTTCGCTTGAAAACCCCTGAATGTTTCCCCGAACTTTAATCTTGCCTTCGTTCACCAGGGATTCAATAAATACTTCGGTGACATTGACTTCCTTAACCACTTCGAGCCAGACATCATCCCACATCCCGAACTGGCTGTAATTACCACCCATTGGTGAAATGGTTTTAAACCAGATTGACCTGTCGAAAGGGCTTGCAACTGCAAAATCAACAGTTGGGGCAATCCCCTTTTCAGGTATTAACGGCTTTGACAAATCTGTCAGGGTTTCCATTTCTATCCCGGATGTCCAATCCTGAACAACAACAATAAGTTCATTCGACTCTTTCAGATACTCCGTCAACTCCGTTGAAAACGGTTCAAGCGTTGGCCCGTGACTGCCCGCATAATTACCGTTGAGATATATCTGACAGGCAAAGCTGACCCCTTTGAAATGCAGATAAGCCTTTTCGCCAACCCCATTAACGGGGTGTTTAAATGTTTTTCTGTATGCTGCAAAATGACTTCCCGGATTCCCTTCATGTGCGGGTATCCTGACCTCTTTCCATTTTTCACCCGGAAATCCTTTCAACGCTCTTTCATTAAGGTAATTAAATCCCCCCTCAACATCACTCTTTTCCCAGATACCGTTAAGAGAGAAAATAACAGGATACATTCCTTCGCTTTCTCCCCTGACCAGGCTAAACGGAGTTAAAATAAAAAACAGCAGCATGGCAAGGAGCCACACTGCTGTCTGTCTGGTTTTAATCATTATCATTTATACCCGGAAATAATCATCAAACCTTTAGTAAATCGTCCGCCTTTTTGGCGTCGTTTAAGAACATCTGTACCGTTTCTTTTGAATATGGATGGACAATCATTCCTTCTATCAGATTCGGTGCAACCGTAACAATATGGGCACCCGCTTCGAGCCATTCTATCACATTCAACACTTCTCGTGTTGACCCAACAATAATTTGAGATTTCAAATCGAATTGATCAAGGACATTCCTTAGTTTAGTAATTTCTCCACAAGCATTGTAGCCCATGTTATTTACTCTTCCGCCAAATATAGAAACATATGTCGCACCTGCCAGGGAAGCCAATAAGCACTGCTGCGCACTCATCATTGCAGTACAATTAATCCTTACATTATGCCCTGTTTCAAGTTCATGAATAGCTTCGAGGTTATCTAATTCACCATCAGGGCCATGAATAGTTATTTTTACATTAATGTTTTCCGCCCATTGTGCAAACT
Source organism: Pseudomonadota bacterium (assembly GCA_026388255.1). NCBI lineage: Bacteria > Pseudomonadati > Pseudomonadota > Pseudomonadota bacterium. The sequence goes on from JAPLKC010000118.1 coordinate 7,812, forward strand.
CCCTTGCCTGCTCAATCATTTTCGCTTTATCATTTGTTGTTACTTCAACGGATAGCGGGTAAGGATATATCGTTTTTGCAATCTCAATAGACCTCTTTTTAATTCCCTCCATTCCCCCTGTTACCCCGTCTTTCAAAAGTATTGTAGGGTTCGTGGTAACACCCCTGATAATCCCCATTTTCATATACTTCTCAACTTCGCTGATTTTACCTGTGTCTAAAAATATAGCCATTATGTTGCCTCCTGTTTTCGTAAAATGTAAATCGTAATACGTTAAAAGTTTATCTAATTGAATTCTTTAAAGACTTTTGCAGCCCAGTTATCATTTTACTGATATTTTCAAGATTGTTTTCGAGGTTTGATTTCTCTGCGTCCGTCAAATAACCAAGTCTATAAGCAATTTCAAGCTGAGTATCAACCTCGCTCGCTGAACCTTGCGCCATATGCAGGAACTGAATAAATTCTTTTTTGGTTTGCCGGCCAGCACCTTCTGCAATATTACTTGTTATTGAAACTACAGCCCTTCTTAGTTGCCCTGTTAATATGAATTCTTCCGATTTTGGAAAGCTTTTAGTCATTTCATAAACATTAATGACAAAATCAATGCTCTTATTCCAGACATCAAGTCTTCTATGCGGTCTCATAAACAATCCCGTTAATAGTGAATCGTGAAACGTGAATAGCGAAAACCATCAGATTCATTATTCAACATTTTACGTTTTACGTTTCACGGTTTACGGTTTATGGCTTCACCGATTCCCACTTCATCTCATACTTCTGTATATCCGGATGAGAGACTATCAGGTGCCAGACTACACCCTGAAATGCTTCCGTGTGGGGTGTCACTGTTTCTGGGCTAATAGTTGGAATTACAACGCACGCATCAGCCACTTTGGCGGTATACCCGCCATCCCTGCCCACAATACCAAAAACTTTTGCTCCAACTTCTTTTGCAAATTGGAGTGCTTTGACAATATTGGGACTAATATTCTTTTCAAGATTTCCACCACCAACAGAAAAAACAAAGACACCATCGCTATCCCTTAATCTGCTCCCTTTCAGCCATTTCACAAATGAAGAATCCCATCCATCATCGTTTATTCTTGCGGTGAGCTCTGATATATTATCTGTCGGGGCATAAGACTCGATACCGGCGATTTTGCGAAAATCATTCACTGCATGGGATGCATTTCCTGCACCGCCACCCACTCCAACAAAGAACAAGCGTCCACCGTTTTTTCTTATATCCACCAGCAGGACGATCATCTTCTCAATCTGCCCTCTAGCAATTCCATCAACAACTTTATGGACTTCATTCAGATACTGTTCTATATATTTCACTTTCCCTCCCTTATTTCGTAAAACGTAAATCGTAATTCGTAAATAGTTACAAATATTTCCCGTTTCACAGTACTTCTCTTTCTTCGGTTTCTCTCATTTTTTCAAACATTTCACGATTAACGATTAACGGTCTTCCACGTCTCACGACCTTTCACCTTTATCCTTTAACCTTGTACCTTTCACCTTTCCGACGCCATATTCCACCCTCGGCAACTCATCTACTATGGTAGACAAATATTTTTTGCCCTGATTGGTTACGGTGAGTGTTAGCGGGTCATAGAATCTTTCATCCACAAATCGATGGAGTTGTTCAAAATCGTTGATTCTATCAAGCGGGAAATCGCCAACACGAAAACCTTCATTGCCTCTCTGGACGGTCAGTAAAACCTGCCCTTCGAATCCCTTACTGAATGACTTAACAGCAGCGCCTCCAAGCCTGTGCGCCCATGTCAAGTCGAGCATGTTGGGGTTTCCCGAACGGTAGAAATAGGATGGATTGACGGCATTCACATTGCGTGTATCGAAATAACGCTTCAAGTCTTTCTTGAGCCGTGTTACAAGTACCTCTGCGCTTCCCTTAAATCTGGGATGACCAAAATCATCCATCTCGCTATCATCAGCGCTCATGTAACTGCCATCCTCAAATCGTGCCCCTTCAGCAACAACAATGATCACGTTCCTTTCCTGCTCAAATCTATGTGCTACTTCTTCCAAAAAAATGTCGTATTTCAATGGAAATTCAGGAATTATGATAAAATCCGGGTGACCCATAGACGATGCCAGGGCCAGCCAACCTGCATGCATACCCATAGACTCAACAACAATGATCCGCTCATGGGAATAGGCAGTTGTACGTAACCCCTCACTCAAGCTTACAAAAGACGATATCTTCTCCGCAGCCGTTGGGTACCCGAGGGTAAAGTAGTTTAAAATACTATCGGCTGCAATCTTTTGGTCTTCATTTGTAATCTTCCCCACATCATTGTCGATAGTCTTGGTGATCAATATTTGCGGGACATCAGGGAGGTCAAAAGCATTGGACAGTGTATCCTCGCCCCCGATAACAATAAGCCCCTCTATTCCGAGGGTACACAGGTTCTCTCTTGCCTTCTCAATGTCGCCCGGTATCTTCTTGAGCCTCGCCCTGGAGGATTTCAATATTGTTCCGCCAATCTTTGGCCGGATCCTCACTGTCTTGAGGTCTACATACCTGTTTTCAACAACTCCTTCCCAGCCTTTCAGAAAACCGATGAGGTCAATATCGGATATTGCGCAGGCCTCACTCACCGATGATATCAAAACGTTAAGAGGAGGGACATCCCCTCCTCCGGTCAGTATTCCAATTCTTTTCTTTGCCTTAGTCATTAGATATCAGATAGTGGATAACAGATGGTGGATGGAGAGTCAGAGATGGTGGATGACAGACGGTAGATGGTAGATGGTAGATGGTAGATGAAGGATAGTAGATCTCGTTACGTTTTTGTTATTATCTGTCATATGTCGTATGCCATCTCTTATTTACGGTATTTACCATTTTACGTTTCACGTCTCACAGCCTTTTTCCTCTCACCTTTTTCCTCTCACCTTTCTCCTTGTACCTTATTCCTTTCTCCTTGCTTCTCACGTCTTACGTCTTACCTCTCACACACGTCCCTTAGCCATTTCACTTTTTATATACTCAATTGCATTCACAAGACCTGCCTGAATATCGGTTTTCGGTGCCCAACCTAAATTTTTTGCTTTTGTTATGTCAGCAAGTGTAATCTGGGCTTCCCCGGGCAAGTCAGGCATCAGCAGGGGCTCAGTATGAATGCCCAGAAGGTCACTCACCATCCGGTAGATATCATTCACTGAATAGTTTACGCCGGCACCGAGGTTATATACGTGGCCATCAGTTCGTTTGTCGGTCAGACACATCATATGGAAATCATTGATATCATCAACATAGACAAAATCGCGCTTCTTCTCGCCAGTACCGTAAATGGTTGGTTGCTCTCCTTTTAAGAGCTTGATAATAAAGGCACTCATCACCGGTGGAATAGTGCGCCTGTAATCCTGCACAGGGCCGTAGACACAAAAGTATCTTAAAGCCGTAAAACTAAGGCCGTGATTCGTGATTCGTGATTCGTTATTGGTTGATGATTTACCAAGATCAGATACATCTGAGATCTGACATCTACTATCAGACATCTGACCGCCATAAAACCGCGCATAGGTCTCTGCGAAATACATTGTGGCCAGTTTGCTCACAGCATAAAAACTCTCCGGCTTCACTTCGCTTTCCGGGGTAGGCAATACGGAACTGCCTTCGTACATGGCTGAAGACTCAGCATAGACAACCTTATTTACCTTTCCCTGCCGGGCTGCTTCAAAAACATTCACAGTTCCCATTACATTAATATCTGCCGTTTCAACAGGGTCATTCTGGCAATCGGCTATACAGTTCTTCGCCGCAAAATGAAAAACAACGTCCACATCCGAATAAAGTGAATACATCCCTTTATCCCGAATATCCATCTGATAAAAATCCACGCCTTCCGGTATATTCTCCTTCAATCCATAGGCCAAGTTATCAATCCCGACAACGCGATGCCCCTCTTTCAAGAGCCTGTCGGCCAGATTCGACCCGATAAATCCTGCAACACCTGTAATTAATATTTTCATATCACCTCGAAAAATAGGAACAAGGTAAAAGGTGAAATGTTCAAGGAAAACCTTTTACTTGCTTCTTGTTCATTCGTCCTTCTTCCTTTTACCTTTAACCTTGATCCTTTATCCTGCCTATTTCTTTTGCATACTTATCTGCCTGCTCATAAGCTTCCAATGTATCAATGCCGATAATAGGTTCATCCATTTTTACGGCATACAATCTTTCGCCTGCTTCAAGCATCTGTGGAAAAACTTGGTAACTGAAATCCCAGGGAACACCTTCAGGAATGAATTGAAGTACCTTCGGGTCCATATACAGGAAACCAGCGTTGACATAATGACTCGTAACCTCTTCCACCTGGGGCTTTTCCACGATTCTCATTATGCGCCCATCCTCCGCCATCTCAATCATACCGCTATGCGTTACATCTTCCCGCCAGTGGACCGACATTACCGCACAAGCATCATTGCGGGACTGAGGCGTAAGATGTGAAACGTAAGATGTAAGATGTAACGACTTTGCTTCTTGCCCCTTATCCCTCACGTCTAACGTCTCACCATCTTCTTCCTTTATCCTTTTACCTTGCTCCTTGCTCCTTGCTCCTTTATCCTCATAAACCTCTCTCAGTTTCCCCAGATCCCACTGACTGAAATTATCGCCGTAGATCATGAAAAAAGGCTCGTCAAAAAAATCCTCTACTTTTTTAACAGCGCCTGCCGTCCCTAACAAAACAGGCTCATACGAATAATGGACCTCTAACCCATACCGTGATCCGTCTCCTACAAATGCCTTCACCATATCGGGTAAATAATGGAGATTAATGACACACTTGGTAATACCATGCCTCTTCAGCCAGCTCAAAGTCCAATCAATCAACGGCCTCCCCGCCAACGGCATCAGACACTTCGGCCGGTTATCCGTCAGGGGTTTTAGCCTGGTTCCCATCCCAGCAGCAAGTATCATAGCTTTCATGGTAAATAAAGGCACAAGGTAAAAGGAACAAGGTAAAAGGAACAAGGTAAAAGCTTGCCCTCAAATGATTCTATAAGGAGGTGAAAGGTAACTTCCATTATTCCTATTGTTTTTATTTTCCAATAAAATTTCTTTTTGTTTTAACAAGTCCGCTAATCATAGCAGAAATTTCCGTTGCTTCCTGTATCCATGGATTACCGATACTGCCGTCAATATAGCCAATCTCTATGCCAATGTATATTTGCGTCCTCAATTCCCCGCACGAACCTTTTGCATAAGACAAAAATGACAAACATTCCTCTTGAGACTCTCTTTCGAACCCTTCTGCAATATTACTCGGCACAGAAAGGCCGGATCGGGTAATTTGATCCCTGAATCCATAATCTTTCAGGTTGCTAAAATATTTATATATTTCCGCGCTCAGCCGGGAAGACCTTTTCCATACCTCCAAATCTTCAAATCTCATCCTTCCCCACTGTCCTTTTCTTTTTCATCCTTGCTTTTTTGCCTGCCTCTTTATCCTTGTTCCTTCTGTCTTGATCCTTTAACCTTTTACCTTGATCCTTATCGTTCGCCCTTCTGCCGATGACTGATAAATCGCTTCTATTACCTCGTTTGCCCGCAACCCGTCGATACCACTACCAACCGGTTGTCTTTTTTCTTCTATGGCTGAAATGAATTCCTGCCACTCCATTTTCCAGCTTATATCTTCAGGAGGAAATTCAAATCGCTGGATATCCGGAACACCACCCTCTTTTTTTCTTCTCCCGAATTCGAGAGTCTCTGGCCCGTAGCTTCCCCCCAACCCTTCTATCCGCAAATATCCATCGGTTCCAAAAACCTCAAACGAAAATATGTTCTTCCAGTTTGTCCAACTCACATGGAACGAAGCCGTTACATCGCTCTCAGTTTTCAATATGGCAAAGGCATTATCCTCGACTTCCATATTCCAGAATTTCGTCTCAACTTTTCCATACACTTCTTTTACTTCTCCACCAAACCATCGTATCAGGTCAATGACATGAACACCCTGATCGAGGAGTTCACCGCCTCCGCATAAATCCTTTGATGCCCTCCATTCATTCTCCATACCGGGACGGCCGCCACGCCCTCCAAATAGCAGGATGAAAACGATGGTTGAAACCAGTTTTGAGGACAGTGAACAGTGAACAGTGAACAGTAATCGGTAAATTATCAAAGGTGTTTGATGTGCTATTTGCTTTTCCTGGTTTGTTATCGTTTGCAGCTAACTGTTTGCTCCTTACTGTTTGCTGTTTACTGTTCACTGTTAACGATTCACTATTCGCGGCCCGTACGATCTGTGCTGCTTCACTTGCGTTGCGTCCAAGCGGCTTCTCGGCAAGAACATGCTTACCCATCTTAAGCGCCTGGATGGCAATATCTCTGGCATATTTGTTTACCACGGCTATTATGACAATGTCGCAGTCCGCTTCCAAAAAAAGCTCGTCGTATCGTTCGTAAAATTTACAGGAAAAATCAAAGGCAAATTTTCCGCCTGTCGCCCAATCAACATCACAGCACGCAATAAGCACGCCGGAATCGTCAAGCGCCAGAGCCCTTTTTTTCCCGATCGGACCGCAACCTATTATGGCAATTTTATTCATTTATCCTTGCCATTTGCCCTTTCTCCTTTAACCTTACTCCTCACAATCTTTCTCGTCACCCGTTGAACTCAACATGTATTATATTCATATGTCAACTAAAGTACAGCACATAAAATATACCACAATAATTATCACAACTAACTGATATAATTACTTATATTCTTGGTAGACAACCCCGGATATAGTAAACTTGCTTCTGCCAGGTAACCAAAGTCATACCAGAAATAACCAGAAGGAATATAAACTCAACAAAGCACTTTATAACCTCATAAAAACTTTACCACGGGTTTTCAAAATCCATTGGGGTATAATCATGATTCCTTTCATTCCAGTATGTTGTCCCTGCAGCATCCTGACGTTTGAGGGAAATGAAATCACCGTGAAACACCCGGTACAAAAAAGCAATGGGCGTTAAAAACACAAAATATATTACCGTGAGAACCACACGTGTGCTTATGCCGCCCAGAATCGCGGAAAACTTCAGCCATGCATGTGTAATACGGATCGAAAGGCCCTTAAGAAAAATTCCGATAAAGAGAAGGCATAAAGCGATATAAAGCAATGCGTTGAGTTTAAAAAACAGACCAGCAGCAATAGAGACCAAGGCCAGGACAGCCATTGTTTCCAAGGCGATGCGGTCAGGATTCTTTTCTTTAAGTATGAGCATTCAAAAACTCCATATCTCCCGCGGTAACCATTCCTAAAAAAGCGTGTAAATAAAAGGTGCTATTGCCGAACCGCTGAAAATAATAAGCAGGCTGAACAAGAGCAATAGAATGATGATGGGCAGCAGCCACCATTTTTTTCTTTCTCTTAAAAAGTTCCATAAATCTTTCAAAAACGACATTCATACCTCCACGCCATAACTTTAACCCGGATTTATCATTAGAATCATATAGGTGTCGGACCATCCCTCTCAAACACGCCCTTAAATGCTGGATTAGGGAGTCTGGATTATGGATTATTTTTTTTAATCCTTAATCCTTTAATCCTTAATCCCAACCCCCTGCACCTCTCGACGGTTTGCTCCGGGATACTCCGACACCTTCCTAACGACATATTCGGGTTTAATCGATCCCATGTAAATCCTTCGCATCAACCTTCTCCGGCCATTCCGGTTGCTTCACTTTATCAAAAATGAAATTGCCCAAGACAAGAAAATCCATTTCTGTCCGCATAAAGCACCTGTATGCATCCTCAGGGCTGCATACGATGGGCTCTCCACGAACATTAAAGCTTGTATTGACAATCACCCCGTAGCCTGTTCTCTCTTTAAACTTTTCAATCAACTGCCAGTATAGAGGGTTCGTATCCCTGTGAACCGTCTGGAGTCTTGCAGAATAATCGATATGGGTAATAGCCGGGAGGTCAGAACGCAGATAGTAAAGCTTATCTCTCCACGGCAGGGAATGGTAGCCATCAGGAAGGGGCTTTCTCCTCTCCGGTTTCACATCGGCTATGAGAAGCATATAGGGCGATGATTTCTTAAAATCGAAGTATTCATCTACGTCTTCGATAAGAACAGAGGGGGCAAAAGGCCTGAAACCTTCCCTGAACTTTATCTTCAAATTGAGCTTTTTCTGTATGTCAGGCTTCCTGGCATCCGAAATGATGCTTCTGTTTCCCAACGCCCTGGGACCCCACTCCATTTTCCCCTGAAACCAGCCGACAACTTTCCCTTCATCTAACAATTCTGCAACCCTCAGGCATAATGCATCAGCATCGTTGAAGTATGTTGAAACACCCTTATATCTTTTCTCTGTCAACTGTATGTCGAGGTCAGAGAACTGCGGGCCCAAGTATGAACCCTTCATCTTATCGGTTATGCCATCTGCCGCACGGGGCTTATCAAAATAAATATGATATGCACAATAAGCCGCCCCGAGTGCTCCGCCTGCGTCGCCTGCGGCAGGCTGGATCCACACATCGTCGAAAAGGCCTTCTTTCAACAATTTTCCATTTGCAACACAATTAAGGGCAACACCACCGGCAAGACAAAGATGCCTGGACCCCGTGAGCCTTTTCGCCTCAGCAGCCATCTTTATCAATGTTTCTTCCGTCACCTTTTGGATGGCAAGCGCCAGGTCACAGTGCTCTGCCAGAAGCTCACCTTCCGGTTTCCTGAGAGGGAACCCGAATAAATCATTCCATTTCTCATCATTGACCATCCTCAAGCCCGTTGCATAATCAAAGTAATCCTGGTTGAGCCAGATTGACCCGTCATCGCTTATGTCAACAAGGTACTCCTTTATAGTTTTTATATAATGGCCGACCCGCTCAGATTCCGGGTCACCGTAAGGGGCAAGGCCCATAAGCTTATACTCGCCCGAATTTACCTTAAACCCGAGGTAATAGGTAAATGCGGTATATAAAAGGCCGACAGAGTGTGGAAATTTAAGTTCTTTCAGAATTTTGATCCTGTTCCCTTTTCCGTGGCAGATAGAAGCAGTCGCCCATTCCCCCACACCATCAATCGTTAAAATTGCCGATTCATCAAAAGGGGAAGGGAAAAACGCGCTTCCTGCATGAGACAGGTGATGTTCCGGGAAGAGCAGCTTAATCTTGTTCCGGTCGAAGCTGCCTATTGATGAAAGTTCATCATTAATAAGCTTTTTCAGCATCACCTTTTCTTTAATCCATACCGGTATCGCTGAAATAAAGGATTTTAAACCCCTTGGCGCAAAGGCATAGTATGTTTCAAGCAACCGCTCGAATTTCAGGAGTGGCTTATCGTAAAACACCACTGCATCAAGCTCATCAACGGTAATCCCTTCATTAGTAAGACAGTACTTTATCGCGTTGGATGGAAAAGAAGGATCTTGCTTTTTTCTCGTAAAACGCTCTTCCTGCGCAGCAGCAAGTATCTCGTCATCCTTCAGAATAACCGCCGCTGAATCATGATAATAAGCTGAAATCCCTAAAATATACATAGTCTTCCGATAAGCCTGTTTCCTCTTCTTATATTCATTCACAAAGACAAAATGGAAATCTTTCGGATAGTGTCCCGCAGGGTTATAGTCAATCGAAAATGCAAGGGCTTCTCAGGACATATCTCGATGTATATACCACATTGGCTGCTTGATAGGAATTTGATTTTCAGTATGAGGGCAAATGCGATACAAATAACCACATTACCTTGTAACAACATGGTATGCAAGGCTTGATCCGGGGACAGAATATACCTTATGCCCGTGGGAGGCAAACTCGTGGAGCCATTTCGTTACCCCATTTACACCCATCCGGCCATAATCGTGCCAGAGAATAACTCCTCCCCTATGGACACATCGTAGTGCATTAGCTGTGTCTGATTTTACATACTCATAGGAGTGGGCACCATCTATGAAAAACAAATCGATTTTATCATGAAACGAACCATAGTCATACGTAGCGCTGTCACCAATAAGACAATGAATTTTACTATGGTATGATGTACCTTCAAAACAGAGTCTTTTTGTCATGGAATGAACTTTTTGATGCGCCTCATCAATGCATGTCACGTTTAATGAGGAAACCAGAGATCCGTCAGGCGGCAGGTCCAATGTATATATCTCGGCATCATCTTCTGTGTTCATGGCAAAATGAATGGCACTTACCCCCGTCAATGTCCCAATTTCAAATATTCTTTTTGCATTTATGGCTTTCGCAAGAATACACAACGTTATAAAATCCTTCGTATATGATGAATCAGTCCCCCAAAAATGGGAGGTTGTATCTACTTTGATCTCGTATTTTCCTTCGTTACCAAATATCTGGTTAGGATTCTTTTGTTCTAAACGACCCTTACCGGTTAATGTTTTATAATGAAACAGAAGACTCGAAATTGTTTCAACAAGCTGCCTTGGCTCAGTAAGCAATTGCAGAGATATCAAATTACCACCAATAACGACATTCCGTAAAGCCATAGAATAGGTCCTGAGTAGTTCTCGATAACTCATTCTTTTTCCATCCCAAAAAAGTTATGTGGCAACATGTCAATCTTAGTAAATAACGATAGTGTCCTAATCATTCTGATGACTTATACGGCTGCCGTCTCAACATACCGGCATCGCTAAGGTCTTTCCCTTCAAAATGAATCACATATTCCCTATATGGTTCGTTGACGTGAATCAGCCGTCCCGAAAGGCATACGGGCCGTTGCTCTGCCAAATAAAGGCACAATTCCGCCACTTTTTCCGGAGGGGTGCCGCCCTCAACATCGGTTGCAACGGCTTCCGCATAGGCCCTTTCCCCTGCCGCATCCTGACAGGCAAGCACTTCTTCGGTCATACGTGTCCGCACTGCCCCCGGTGCCACCGCATAGACCTGAATCTTCCCCGGGCAAGCATTTCTCAATTCTTCATGAATCGTCTCCACCAGCCTCAGCACACCGGTTTTACTTGCCCCGTAGGCAGAAAAATTAGGGCGTGCATACGCAGCCCCGCCTCCGGAAAAAATAATGATCACGCCCCGCTGCGCCTTGAGCATCTGGCTAAGCCCTGCATGGCATACGTGAAAAACACCGGTTAGATTGGTGGTGGTGGCTTCGAACCATTTGTGAGGATCGTTTTTCCAAAGAGGTCCGATCGGCCCTTGCAGGGCGGCAGCGTTGACGATAACATCGAGGCCGCCGAAGTATTGTTCATGTTTCTCGATCACCCCCGTCACGCTTTCAAAAGAAGTCACATCAGCAACCTGCCCACGGACATTAGGCAGAGCCGTATCCCCCAATGTATGCCTTGCATCATCCGCGCCGCTCTGTTCAACCAACGCAGGTGTCACGCAGGTCAATTCCTGCACCGTGCATTCAACCTGCGTCAGCGTCCGGGAGGCAATAGTCACGCCGTAGCCGGAAGAAACAAGGAAATAGGCCACAACCCGACCGATCCCCCCGGAACCTCCAAAAATGATGGCTGATTTATGCACTACCTCACACCTTCCATAATGTTCATCAGGACTTTCGTCCCCTCGAAATCAAAGCGATAACGCATTTCCCGGAGGCCCAATTCCTTCATCTTCTCCCGGAATTTGGTCTGATGCTTTTCCACATAAAACACAAAGAACCCACCGCCTCCCGCACCGGAAATTTTCCCGCCCAAGGCACCGTTTTGCTTGGCAATGTCGTAAATTTCATCAAACCGCCTGTTGGACATCTTCGTAGATATTCGTTTCTTGTACAGCCAATGCTGATCAAACAGCAGCCCTACATCGGAGATATTACCGCTCTCCACGGCATCCAGGATCTTGTAACCCAATTCCTTGATGTAGTGCATGCTTTCCACCACATTCTTCTTTTCCTCCGTGGCTCCCCGGCCCTGTTCGGAAAGAATTGTATCCGCGCTCCGGGAGGTCCCCGTGTAAAACATGAGGATGCTGCGATTCAACTCATCCAGGATGCTATCGGTCACATTAGCGGCACGCACCGTCACTACCCCGTCTTTGCTAATCTCCAGCACCGTCAGGCCCCCAAAGGCGGCCATGTATTGATCCTGTTTGCCGATCGGTCTCCCTAAACGGTTAATTTCCAGATCACAGGACTGCTCCGCCAGTTCTTGAAGTGATATATATTGACGTTTCATCGATTGAAGGGCCTTCAGCAATCCTACAGCGTAACAACTCGATGAACCCAAGCCGGTTCCCGAAGGCACATCGGCAATGGAAATAATCTCAATAGCATTCTCTATATCCATCATGCGCAGGGCTTCTTTGGCGATATCATGTTGCAGATCTTCCCGATGCTCCACTGTTTCAGACTTCGAATATTTGACCCGCACCATATCATCAACGATGGGACGATTAAGATTGATGTACATGTATTTATTGATGGCTGCTGCAAATATAAAACCACCGTATTTGGAATAATAAGACGGTATATCCGTCCCGCCTCCACCCAAAGTAAAGCGGAATGGTGTTCTTGTAATAATCATTTAAGCACCTTTCTGCATTAATTTACATTCTGTTTTGGAAATAGAATACATGCGCCTGCATGTACAGGTCACCATACTAATTGAACCATCACTGCCCGGCAACTTCAACCCGCAGACACACATCCAAGCCTGCCATCTTGCCGGATTTCCAATTACAAGTGTATGGTTTAACACATTTTTTGTCACAACTGCTCCGGCACCCACCGTAGCATAGGCACCGATTTTAACCCCGGGTACAATTACAGCGCCAGCCCCAATACTGGCTCCGCGCTCAATAATAATTGGCTCGTATTGTTTCGGAAAACCTGAACGAGGAAACCTTTCATTGGTGAATACAGCTTGAGGACCGAGGAAAGCATCATCGGCGACGCTGATTCCATTCCACAGAGATATGCCATTCTTGACGACAACTCTATTCCCTATTTCGACGCCATTTTCTATAAAGCAATGTTCTCCAATATTGCAGCCCTCTCCAATGACAACATCTTCTTGAACATGGGACCAACCCCAGATGCGTGTTCCTGCCCCCACTCGGTTTGTTTCGACAATAGCAAGAGGATGGATATAAACTGAAGTTGAAGCGTCAGAGTGACTCACCGAACCCCTCGGGATAAATCCTGGACTGCATTGAGACTTTTCATGACTTTGAGCATATATTGTCCGTCAGTGAATGGCTGCTGCCGTTTTTCAACACATTTGACAAAATGATCAGCAACCATAAAAAGAGGCTCTCCATTTCCGTGATCGATAAATTCCTGTTTTTTTTCTTCTATCCAAAACAACTCTAATTTGTTTTCCTGTTTCAGATCATCATAAATCAATTGCTTTTCACCATCAGCAATCAACAGTTCGCGCCGTCTTTCAGGCAATGTCCAACTTAACCCTACATGGACTGGAAATCGTTTGGTATCAAGCCTAATAAATGCGGTATCGCACAAATCATCGGAAAGCATATTAGCATGGTGAACAGAAATAGGTTTGAATTCCTCATCAGGAAACAAGTAATTGAGAATAGCCATGTCATGAAAGAAAAGGTCGTCGACTACATTTACATCGTTCTTAAGCATAGTGTTTTTCAGACGGCTTATATGGTGCATCCGAAGATCGTTTCCGTACCGCAAGGACTGCACAAATCTTATATTGTCGAAAAGGCCCCCATCAAGGAGTGTCTTTACCTTTCGCACAGGATCACTGTACACGAAGGTAGAATCCATCATGAAAATTCTATTCCCTGCTTGAGCAATTTCTGTAAGTTCTTCCAGTTCCCCGATAGTCTGTGTTGGCGGTTTAGTTAGCAACACATCCTTCCCCGAAAGTAAGGATTGCTTTGCTAACTCAAAGTGTGTTGGAGGAGGAGTTGCCACAACAACTGCGGTAATATTTTTATCAGCAATAACTTTATCGTAACCTGCGAAACATTTCACGGAGAATGTTTTAAAAATTTCCTCTCTGCATGCCTGAGAATGGTCTACGCCGATTACTTGAGCAATTTGAGTATGGTTATGAAAATTGCGAAGTAATTTTGAACCCCACCAGCCAAGCCCCAATATCGAAATATTAAACATGACTATTCCCTTTTAAGGCATAGAAATCATTAATTTTTTTTGTTACATATTGTATCTGCTCTTCCGTAAGTTCCGGAAACATTGGCAAAGATAGGATTTCGCCTGCCAATTTTTCGGCCACCGGAAAATCACCCTTATGATAACCAAGATGCGAATACGCCCTCTGAAGATGCAAGGGTATGGGATAATGCAATCCAACAGCAACACCTTGTTGTTCCAGAAACTCTTTCAGTTCATCACGACGTTTACACCGGACAACGTATAAATGGTACGAGTGAGTCCTGCCTTCCTTAACTCTCGGGGTTATGATTTCGTCAACATCTTTAAGCAATTCATCATACAAAGCTGCATGTCCCTGCCGCAATTTCGTCCATGCTTCAATGTATTTCAACTTTATACTTAGCACTGCTCCCTGTATCGCTTCCATTCTGTAGTTATGGCCAACTGTATCGTGAACGTAACGTCTCGCCGAGCCGTGATCATGAATTTGGACCATCTTAGCGTAAAGCTCATCATCGTTTGTTACGGTTGCCCCTGCTTCCCCATATGCCCCAAGATTCTTCCCCGGAAAGAAGCTGAAAGCCCCGGCATCACCTGCGGCCCCTGCCATTTGCCATTTGCCATTTGCCATTTGCCATGCTGCCAAATGTGCCTGACAGGCATCTTCTATAACTTTTAGATTATTTTCTTTAGCTAAATAAATAATATTAATCATATCGGCTGGTTGACCATAGAGATGGACGGGAATTAAAGCCGTGAATCGTGAATCGTGAATCGTGAATCGTGATTCAAGGATCTCTCTTACTTTTGAGACATCTATATTAAAATATTCGTCGCAGTCAACAAAGACCGGTGTGGCGCCGCACAACGAGACGGCCTCTGAAGTAGCGATGAAGGTATTGACCGGAACAATGACTCGATCTCCGTGACCCACACCTAATGCCCATAGCGCCAGGTGCAGCGAATCAGTTCCGGAGCTTGTCCCGATACAATATTTTGCGCCATGTAGTTTTGCAAACCCCTCTTCAAAAGCCTTTACATGGGGGTCCCATAATAAACATAGCGCTGTCTAAAACACCATGCACCGCCTCATCAACTTCCGCCTTAATATTTCTATACTGAATCTTCAGATCAACAAAAGGTACCTGCATCCTTATCTCCCTTGCCATGTTATTTATACTTTCCACCGTTCCAAAATCTGTAATTCGTACGCAGGTTAAAACCTGCGGCTACCCGCCTTTCTCCTTGCCCCTTTATCCTTTGTCCTTTTACCTTTACCGCTCACCTTCATTCTGATATCTTCTTGCTTATCTATTATCCTGCTGCCCCTGCCAAACAGAACAACCGATACCGTTCTCAATAGAATTTCAAGATCAAAAAGAAGTGATTTGTTTTGGATGTAGTAAAGGTCAAGCATTACCATATCGTCATAGCTGACAGCGCTTCTCGCAAAAACCTGCCACACACCCGTTATTCCAGGCTTAACCGCAAAACGTTGTTTATGCCAGGGCTTATAGAATGAATATTCCTCGGGTGAGCAAAACCTAGGCCCTACAAGGCTCATTTCCCCTTTAAACACATTTATCAATTGAGGTAATTCATCAAACGAATATTTACGCAAAAATCGCCCCACTCTGGTAATCCGCGATTCATCGTTTAAATAGTACTCATTCTGAACTTTACCCTGGATGAAGTTTTTCATAAACTCTGTGTGTTTTTTTCTTCCTTCATTATATCTCTGACGGTCGAGGTCCCGTACTGCATGTTTATCAATCATGGTCCTGAATTTATACGTTAAAAACGTTCGGCCGCCTCGCCCTACCACTTCGCTTCTATAAAAGGTCGGCCCATGTGAATCCCTTTTAACAGCCAGAGCAATAATCAAAAATAAAGGGGTTGACAGCATTAGCAGAAAGCCTGAACCGGCTACATCAATAATGCGCTTTGCCGCACTTCGTACCACACCATTCTGTCCGGGAACAATCCGGTATGTTATAAGACCTCCAAATTCCTCCACCTGTAACTTCTCATAGACTTTTAAAAATAGTTCAGAAATGACATGTATCACAACGCCGGCCGTTTTGCAGCGATCGATGATATCCAGCAGTTTCTCTTTTTCAATATTGCTTATTGCTATTATTATTTCTTTAACATTAAACGTCTTGACTAACTTTGCAATATTGTGGCTGGTACCCAGGACCTCTTTACCACAAAAATGCGTTCCAGCATGTTTGGTGTTGTCATCAACAAAGCCAACAATTTCAAAATAACTTTCAGGATTATTATCTAAGCAATTGCATATATCTCTACCGTGTATTCCCGCACCAACTATCAAAGCCTTTTTATTGATAATCCCTTTTCTTACAAACAAACAAAATATCCTCGGCAGAATTATTACCCGTGATATTATCATTAGTATAAAAGAAAAAAGAAATCCCAAACCTATAGTAAGCCTACTATCTGCGATATATTCCGTTTTCATAAAAAAGATCATAAGAACAAAAACTACTAAACTGTAAACATAGCAATTGAGGATTGTTTGAATATGTACGAACGAATCCGTAAGAACCTGATACTTGTATAGACCTTTTAACTGAAAAGTAATTAAGAAAATAATTACAATTGTGAGGATGGAGGGTATAAAATAGACCGGGTAGGGCCTCGAATTATAATACATTCCCGAGGGAAACACGTACCAAAAGGTGAAGCTAAACCCAATAACGGTTATGGTTATATCTAAAACCGCAAGCAATGTTTTATGTATTGAAAAAGGTGAGCGCATCAGTTTGACAAGAACAATCCAACCACTTCATCTATAAGATTATTGTGATTTTTCATTTTATGAGAATTTGCCTTTTTTGAGATGTGGATATTGTTTATTCCATTTTCGGAATCAATATGAACCATCCTTCCCCGCTCGATAAGATAATTGTCAACAGCCGCCAACCTTCCTTTGAACATTGAGTATGTCGGCGTTCCAAGGACAGCCGCTTCCCTGTTCATGCTTCCGCCGCCGCTCACAACAAAATCAGCATGATACAAAAGGTTGGGACCGTCCAAAGCATGGTTCGGTACAAAAATGTTTGGGTAATCTAAACGTTTGGCAATCTCTTTTTGTTCTTCAACTCTTGGTAGAAATATCACATAGGTATCAGGCTTTTTCGCAACATGTTCTAACGCTTTTTCAAAGAGTGGGTTCTCAAAATGATGATAAAGTCCCCATGATCCCGGAGGCCTCATAACGGCAACAATTTTACCCCGTGGAACACCTATGGATTCAAAATAATCCTTTTGCGGTATAAAATCATAGAGATAGATTTCCTCTTTTGTTCCATGATAACGCAAGTATTTTTTATATGCTCCATACCTTTTAATATCTTGCAGTGGAAAGAATTCCGGAACGATCACTTTTTTTGCAAAACGGAAACAGATGTGATTGGCTGGTTGATATTCATAATCCATTGAAGTCACAAGGGGAATCCCCATGATCTTCGCAGCCAACGCTTGTGCATAAGAGTTGTGACTAATTGCAAGGTCAAACTTTCTACCTTTTGCATACTTGACTAATCCCCAGGCACGATTCAGCACCGCAAGACCTATTTTCCCTAATTTCTTACCACCATGTTCACCAATTGGAATATGCTTCATGCGAAAAAAATTGGCGAGGTCAATCGTCTGAGCAAAAGATCTTGTCGTTATTGCCACCTCATGGCCACATTTTTCAAACTCAGGTATAAGTGGCCGGAAAAAAAGTACTTGTGGCGAATTTGCAAGATCAATCCAAATTTTCATTTCGCCTTGCCTTTTGAGATAAGAATTTCAACGATTCGTTCAGAGGCGTGGCCGTCCCAAAGTTCCGGCACCTTGCCTTTTTTCACATTTCCGTCCTGGAAGTTCCTCCATGCCGCCAAGATGCCGTCCTTAGAAGAGCCAACGAGTGTGTTCGTGCCTTCTTCGATAGTGATGGGGCGTTCTGTATTTTCACGGATGGTAAAGCAGGGGATGCCAAGGGCGGTCGTCTCTTCCTGCAGTCCGCCGCTATCAGTGAGAACAAGTGCAGCATCTTTCCAGAGGTAAAGAGATTCCATGAAAGACAAAGGAGGTAAGAGACAGATCGAAGGTGAAAGGTGAAAGGTAAAAGGTAAAAGGTTGAGCTGATGACGGGTGCGGGGATGAACAGGGAAGAGGATGGGCAGGTCTTTGGAAATTTCATTCAAAGCATCTACAATTCCACGAAAAGTTTCGGGGTCATCCACATTGGAAGGGCGGTGCAGTGTCAGAAACACATACTTGCCGAGAGTTTTCTTTAACTTCCCAACTTCTGAACTTCCCAACTTCCCGGTGTCCAACTTACCCTTCATGTACAGCAGATTATCCACCATCACATGTCCCACAAAAAAAATACTCTCCGGCAGCTTTCCTTCCTTCAGCAAATTCTCCTGGCCGTTCTTTTCCGTAACAAAGAGATAATCTGAAATAGAATCAGTCACGACCCGGTTTATCTCCTCGGGCATGGTCCAGTCGCCACTGCGGAGGCCCGCCTCCACATGAGCTACCTTGATGCAGAACTTCTTGGCAACGATGCTACAGGCCAATGTTGAATTCACGTCTCCAACCACAACCACCACATCAGGCCGCTCATCAGCGCAAACTTTCTCGAACGCAACCATAATCTTTGCCGTTTGCTCAGCATGGGTGCCCGATCCTGCATTCAAATCATAATCCGGTGTTGGAATCTCCAACTCGTCAAAAAAGACTTGCGACATATCTTGGTCGTAGTGCTGACCGGTGTGAATGAGTTTCCAGGTAAGGGGTGAGGGGTGAGGGGTGAGGGGTGAGGGGTGAGAAAGATTCTCCTCTTCCTCTACCGAACCTTGAACCTTGAACCTTGAACCTTGAACAGCATCTTGCCGCTTCAGTGCACGGATGATCGGTGCTATTTTCATGAAGTTAGGACGAGCACCAGCTACTATTAATAGTTTCATTTTTTGACTTCCTTATACTGGAGGTATTGTGTTAAGGCCAACAAAGCCCATGATTCAACCCAGCGCATGCAGGCCAACTTATAGAGGATACCATTCTTAATCTGCCAGTAAAAGTAGCCTTTTCCTGACCAGAAAAGTTCAACCATACGGTCTAAAACCTTTTCGACAAGCTCGGGGGGCGTTTGAAAAACATCTGCCATTTCGGTCAAACAGATGATTGCGTGAGCGAACGCATGTGCGTCTAAGGGTTCAATCCTATTATGATAGAATTTTATAGTTCCATCAGGCAAAAAGAAATTTCTAAGATAGTATTTGTAACCTTTCTTACACGACTCTCTTGCTGTTTCATCTCCAGAATATTCGTAAATACTTTTGAGAGCCAATATGTTGTAGCCTGTGTGAAAACTATCAATCCATGCTTGATTAGTTGCCTCGCCATATGGCCAACTGCCATCGGGCCTTTGTGAGTTCATGCTATATGCAGCACTTTTCATGGCCAAATCAATGAAGTCAGAGTTGCCACTTAAATTCCCCGCGCGCGCCAGTAACGAGGCACCGAGAAGGTTTGCGTTGTGTACACACGAGTTGTCGATAGGGGTGTAAGAGAAGCAGAATGTTCCATCCCTATCTGTTCGTTTAAGGTCTTTCACAAGGAACTCACAGGAAGATAGAGCCAAAGTCAGCCATTGTTCATCGCCGGACAACTCATAGAGGTCCAGCAATGCGTCAGCTATGAAAGAGGTATTTACAATAGTTGGTGTACCTTTTGGAGCATAAAACGCTCGGTTAGGCCATTCAAAAGGATAACCCCAGCAAGCACCGCTGTGACCTTTTGATTGATGTTCCTTGAGCCACCTAGCTAATTGAAACGCACGTTGCTTGTCATCCTCCTGATGATTCAGACGATACCGAAAGGTCAGTGCCATCAGGACCAATCCGATTCCTTTGGCATTGATGGTCTTCGGAACGAGCAGCACGTGGCGCAGGTTTATTGGGCTTCGCTTTACAAGCTGCAAGGCTGCCACCCCGGCCCAGCGGTTAATGCAAATTGCTCCCTGTAACAAGGGGCTATTGAGGGCGTCGAAAGGGTCCCATCCCTTGAATTCCTGCACAGACATCCATGAATATAACTTATCGCTGATTTCTCTAACATTTTGCATTGTTTTTGAAGAAACCATCTACCCCTCACTACTTTTGTTTTCCGGAGTTAGATCTTCCAAATAATTGATCAAGTGATTGAGATGAAGTTCTGAGAGGTAAGCATTATAGGGCAACCACCTGCCTGGTTCGCAGGGATTCCAGGATCTTAAATGTCACCTCCGTGGTGCTGAAGATTTCCGAGATGGGAATTGGCATCGTATACCCTTTTTGCACTGCATCCAGAAACACATTGACTTCCATCTTTTGCCCCTTATCCTGGGAAAGAAGCTTCTTCTTAAATGGTTTGCCTTTTTCATAAATAGTTAGCTCTCGAAAATCATTTAAAACTGCGACCGTGCCTTGCTTGTAAATCTCTATGTATTCTTTAGCGAGCGATTTAGAACCATTCGCAAAATATTCTATACTGCCAATCGACCCGTTTTCGTATTTTAGCGATACTGTTAGAGTATCATGATTGTGATAGGCATCATCTATAGCAACAGCATACACTGATTTTGGCAACGAACCATTACAATAAGTCAGATAATCAACAAAATGACAAACTTCACCCAAAATGCGACCTCCGCCAATTTCTCTGTCTTGAGACCATGAATCATTAGGGATAAACCCAGCGTTAACTCTATAGATCATGGACATAGTGCCAGCTCCCAGTTTCTCCCGTATAATCCCCGTCAATGGTGAAAAACGCCGGTTGAAGCCAACCATGAGCACCGGAGGTGCGGAGGTGCGGAGGTGGGAGGATGGGAGGATGGGGTTCTGCTTAACTTCCGAACTTCCGAACTTCCGAACTTCTTCAACTATAGCATATAGTTCGTCTTCAGTGATGCAGAGGGGCTTTTCGACGAAGACATGTTTGCCGGCTTTGAGCGCCTTAATTACATAGTCAGCGTGCGAATTATGGCGGGCGGCAATGAATACCGTATTAATCTCATCACTGGAAAAAATATCGTCCTCGCAACTTGTACAAAATTGAAAGCCAAAGCGGTCCATGGCAGAGCGCGAACTTATCGGTGAAGAAGTCATAACGCCCTTTAAACTGATATCGGAACTTTTCGGGATATTCGGCAATAAGTGGCTTTGTGCATAAGAACCAGCACCAATGAAACCAATTGAAACAGGTGATGGGCGATGGGTTGAGTTGACAGAACCTTGAACCTTGAACCTTGAACCTTGAACCTTGAACTGATTCAACTCTTTATTACGGTCGTATTCGATAAGGATCCCTACATATGGTTCAGACTTTTGGAGAATCATGTCGTAAGCTTTCGGTGCATCTTCAAGCTTAAAAACGTGGGTCGTGAGATGAGAAATATCCATTTTGCCAGAAACCAGAAGATCCTGAAAAGCCTGCATGTTCCTTTTTTCAGTCCAACGAACATGACCTACAGGATAATCATGCCCCTTTTCTTCGTATTCAGAATCATAACGCCCCGGGCCATAAGAGCAGGACATTCTTACCGTAAGCTCCTTTTTATAAAAGTGAGGATCCCGATCAAAGCCAGTAGGAACTGCTCCGACAATAACTATCGTGCCTCTTTTGCGAGAGATTGCGCCTGCGAAATTTATTGGATCGAGTGATTCCGAAGCTGCGGTGATTATCGCTGCATCACACCCTATTCCATAAGTGAGTTCATTAATTTTATTCTCAATCCCGGCATTACCATGATTGAATACATTATGGAATCCATGCTGAATAGAAAAATCAACTGCATTCCGATCAATGTCTATCCCAACCACCTTGACACCAGAAGCAGTCAGCAGGGTAGCTGTCAATTGACCGAGCAACCCCAACCCGATAACCGCACAGGTTTCCCCAAGTCGCAGATCCGCCTGCCGAACACCCTGCATCGCGATCGCCCCCAACGTGTTGTATGCCGCCATCTTTAGATGTTCATTTATATCCTTTGAACCTTGAACCTTGAACCTTGAACCTTGTAGTATTTCCACGCAAAGATTTTTTGGCACCACCACCACCTCTGCATGGGATGCGGTTGCACCACCACACCCTACTAAATCCC
Organism: Pseudomonadota bacterium; assembly: GCA_026388255.1. NCBI lineage: Bacteria > Pseudomonadati > Pseudomonadota > Pseudomonadota bacterium. Next base: position 30,032 of record JAPLKC010000118.1, read on the forward strand.
CGACCTTAAACTCGTTCACATCGTGGGCAACATCAACCACTTCACCGACGCAAGAGTACCCCAAGGGTGACCAGGCATCGAGCTTCTTCATCACCGCTCGATAAGTCTGTAGTGGCCCCTGTGCTTTGAGCGTGTCGAGCACCTGCCTTACCTGCTGCGGCTTTTCCAACGCCTTGCCGAGATAGCCCTTCCTGGCCGCCTTTACTGTACCACTCTCTGTTCCTGCAGAAATCACGGAGTATAAATTCCGCACCAACAGCATCCCCTGTTGCAGATTCGGCAATGGTACTTCAGTGATCTGCATCTGCCCGGATTTTAGTTTTTGGGTTAGCTGGTGCATTATGATATTTTACCTTTGGTGGACGGTAAAGAGATGACTCTGCCCATTGCGCTGGACGTTTGCTTCAGATAACGTAAATATAGTAATAAAAATAAAGTGGGGAGATTACCTGCCAGAATCACGACGAGATGAGAATCAGTGAGAAGATAAACAAAAAGATTCAAAGAAAAAAACAGAAGAAGAAGAAGAAGAAGAAGAAGAAGAAGAAGAAGAAATCGCGCTGTCTTCTTGAATATCAGAACAAAAGAAAGGACTGATATAATCATACCAGGCAACATGTTCCCTAAAATCAAGTACGATATCCTAAAATGTTCATTTATTGATAATTGAAAACTGAAGAAGGCTGGAATGATGCAAGCAATAAAAGTAATCTCAAATGCAGCCAAACCATTCATCCACCTGACCCCATTAACAAATCTTTGTTTAATGTTTTCATATAAAAAAATGATACACAGAAACAAACTACAAATGAAAGCCAAAAATAGGTTGGCACGATCATAAATCTGAAATCCTGGAAAATTATTTATATTAACATGTAGTATATCCCGGAGAAACAATGCAATATAAACTCCAAACGGCAGCCTTTCCCATCGCATGTAGTAGCTGGATTCAAAGTGATAAGGATATGAAGACAAATCAAGACCAACTCGATGTAATCCGTTTTCGAATAAGGTCTGATCCTGGTGTAATTCCTCTTTGGTTGCAAAAAAGCCATCTTTTTTTTGCCAGAAGAGATTGTGCGTGGGGTCAAATACTGCATACCGCCCGTTGCTCATCTGCACTTCCAGCATCGTGTGGCCGGCATTCGTTGGTTTTAATATATCTTCATTATCGCTGATTAAGAAACGGCGGGTACTGATACCTTCCCTATCGAGGATAATTTTTAACACCCGCGAGAGGCTGCCGCATGGTCCCGTGTGGGGTGATGTCCCGTACTGAGCGGTCATAAATCCTGAAATACTGGCAAGTGTGGGTGATAAACGGTAATACAAATAAAGCAATTGACCTTTTGGGAACCGATATTTTTCGTAGCGAATCTGCTGTAGATTTTTATAAATCCATTCATTTGCAATCAGTGCTTTTTGATCATTTGTCAATGATTGTGGTTTGTTTGAGAATAGAATGCGATTCAATGCGCTGAAGTATACATCCTCATAAAAGTAAAGGCCGATATTCAACATTATCACTAAAATGAGGGCGAATTTCAAATACGTCCAGAATGTTTTTAATTTTATCGGCATATTTTCACAATGATCTGCATCTGGCCAGTTTTCAGTTTCTGTGTGAGTTGCTGCATATTTCCAGCGGCTGATCAAAAAAAGTCCTGAACCATATTTCAGACGTAAGGAGTTGCCAGATCAAAATGGAATGATCCTCCTTGCCTTCTCGGTCCTGCTTAATGATTTTTGCCACATAGTCCGCATTATATAACCCTCGTCTTTTCAAATTTGAGGGTGTCAGCAGATCGTCCACCATTCCTTTTAAATCTCTTCTAATCCAGGAACGTAACGGGGCACCGAAGGGCGCTTTCGGACGATACACAATGGATCTTGGCAAGTACTTTTCCGAAACTTTCTTTAGGAGATATTTCTGGGTAAACCATTTTATTCGCAGGGATGGTGCCACCTTGAACATGAACTCCACAATGCGGTGATCGGTCAATGGTGGTCTACCTTCCACACTGGCCGCCATACATGCCTTGTCAGAATAAAGCAAATTATGTTCAGGTAAAAATACTGAAGTATCATTCAGGCACATTTGTGTCAGATAAGAAAACTTGTTATTGAAATACTTCTTCTGGTATTGATAGAAGTAGGTCTGGTCATATTTGATGTCCTTATTATAGATCTGCTGAAAATCATCCGGTCTGAGGGATAGATCTGAAGTTAAGTAGCGCTCATATCTTGGCTTCGAAGCAAAGGATAGGAAACGTTTGACCCAGCGAACCGTCTTGAAGGCCCTCTTCGACGTAGCCGTTGGTACATTCTCTATCATCACCGCAGCCCAATGACGGAGAAAACCTGGCATGCACTTTTGATAATCATCGGCAAGCATGCAAGCCAACTGCTTGCGATAGCCGCCAAATATCTCATCGCCGCCCATCCCATTCAGCAGCACGGTCACCCCGGTAGCTTGCGCCGCTTTTGAGATCATATAGGTATTGATGGCGGCGGGATCGGTCAATGGTTCGTCCAGATGATAAATAAGTTTGGGTAACAAAGATGTGATATCCGGTTTGATTTCGAATTCCTTGTGATTTGTATAAAAAAGACCGGAAACCTGGCGCGCATAGAAATCGTCACGGGGCATCTGCTCGAATCTTTGATCCTCGTCTGAAAACTTGATCGTAAACGTATTGATCGGTTGACTTGTGTGTTTTGTCATGAGGGCAGTAATGATAGAAGAATCAATGCCGCCGCTCAAGAAACAACCGATAGGGACATCAGCGATCATTTGCAGCTTTACGGCATCATCCAAGAGCGCTTCTAACTCTTCTTGTGCCGCAGATTCATTATAGATATCTTCTGAAACGTCGATTGACCAATAGGGACGAATAGAACTATTCCCATTATGATAAATGAGTTCATGAGCCGGCGGGAGCTTGGAAATATTTTTGAAGCCTGTAAAAGGTGATATTTGATAGCGCGTCGGAGTTATAAGCGATACAAAATCCGGAGCAACATCAACCAAGCCACTTACCAGCAATGCCTTGATTTCAGAGGCAAAGATCAATCCCTCCTTGATTAAGGCATAGTAGAGAGGCTTAATCCCCAATCTGTCCCGAATCAGCCAGAGAAGCTTTTTGTTATTATCCCACAGGGCGAAAGCAAACATGCCGTTAAATTTGTGGACGCATTCAGTTCCCCATTCCTCATAGGCATGAATAATTACTTCCGTATCGGTATGAGACAGAAAGACATGTCCTCTGGACTCCAGAAGAAACTTTATATTTTGATAATTATAGATCTCCCCATTGTAAACAATCCATATTGATCCATCTTCATTGGACATTGGTTGATGACCTGCCGGCGTAAGATCAATGATTGACAGCCTTTTGTGACCCAACGACAAGAAAGGACTACCGAAAAAATATTTTATACCGCTGCCATCCGGCCCCCGATGATCGAGCGACTCGGTCATTTTCTCAAATACATGCTTGTCTATCGGCTTGTCGTTTTGGCTAATATAGCCGACTATACCACACATTATTTTTCTCCATGTTCCTCACCTCGATAACCTTCCTACCACGTTTTCAAGCACATCCAGATATTGCCTGCCGACACGGTCGGGAGAAAACTCTAAAACTTTTTCACGGTTAGCCAGTCCCATTTTTTCGCATAAAGGTTTATCAACCAATAAACGCAGTATGGCATCGGCTACGGCAGGGGGATTCATGGGGGGCACAAAGATAGCGTGAGTGCCGTCCTCGAGATGATCTGCCATGCCTCGGATAGGTGTTGTTATGACAGGTAATCCGGCGTTCATGGCTTCGGTAATCACAGTTGGAAAACCCTCACTATAAGTAGGTAAAACAAAAATATTAGCTTGGCGGTAGGCGCTTGGCATTTGGTCCGCAGTAAGATAACCCGCCAGCGTCACACAGTCTTTCAAGTCCAGCTCAGCGATTCGTTGTTGAACCTGCCGATCACAAGGTCCATCTCCAGCCATAATCAAATGGCAGGGTATTTGCGCCTTTACGTTGGCCGTAGCTTCCAATAATTCAAAAATGCCTTTCTCTCGTATCAAACGCCCTGCAAACAACATAACCGGTTTCCCCGGCGGGATATTCCATGGTAGATCAAAAGCCTCACTTGCTTCAGCCGCTGGCGGTACGAAAGGATTACTAACAACATAAAAATTGCCTGTCGGATAGAAACGCTGCCACTGGCGTTGCTCTTGGGTGGAAAGCACCAAGGTTGCATCGCTTAAACGCATCAACCATTTCGTAACCATCTTGAACAGTAAATTGCCTGGAGAAACTAAACGGTCAGGTTGGCTGCCATGCATTTGCAGGACAACTGTGCGGCACAGGTGGCGGGAAGCAAGTACCAGTGGAATATCCCTGCTTAATGTAGCCCAGTCGTGCGCCGTTTTTGCAACCAAGAGATCAGGTCGTTCTTTTGACAAAACTTTCCTGATATTTGCAATATCTCTTATTCTTCCTGCAACCTTCTGTTGCACCGTTTCTTTGTCTTGTTGTCTACCCCAACCGTGCGTAACGACATCACAACCGTGCTTCCGAAGCGCCGAAACGAGCAGCGGGGTATGCTTGGGGGTTGGACCTTTAATGCCTTGATGGGGAACAAGCATCAGAATGCGAAGACGATTTTCAGGCATAATGTAACATTTGCCTTATAGGTGCCCGCCTACCGCTCAATATGCCCTTTCCACCCGGAAGCCGGCTCAAAATTCTTTATGGGATTCACCTGATCCAGATGCCGTTTCACGATGGCACTGTTTTCTGACATCACAACGTCAATCCGTTCCGGATCGCCATTGAACCTGGTAAACGTGTAACGCTGGCCTGCGTTGTATTTGGCGTATAGTGGGATCTTACGCCAATCCAGTCCCATGAGTTGCGTGCAGCAAATATCCACGGACAACGGATCAACACCGGCCACGATCACCCCGGCCGCCACCGGACGAGGCTTGAGCGGCCCTTCGCCCTCGCCTCCAATGATGCCATCGACCACCGTTAAATAGTTCCTCCGGACGTCGTCATAAAGGATTCCGTCACAATCGGAATGAAAGATAATGCAATTGATATCATGCACCATACGCCAAATAGTATCATTACCGTACCAGTTGCCGCCGGTCGCATTGATTAACGGTTGATCCTGATGAACCATTCGATTCAGTCTCACCAGCACGCGTCCTACTGGACGAATTAGCCGCCAGGGTATCGTTCCTAAGCACCGTAGAGCAAAGTCACACCGTCCGCGCAATGCGTTAATCGCCGAAAAAACAGGGTACTCGTCGCCGCCTGAATCCGGACCCCCTTCGCGGTAGTGCGGCAGGCAGGATTTGTCGCCGATGGTGCCGACCATATTTTTTAAGCTTAACGTAACACCTGTCTTTTTATGCACCTTCAGCTTGGGGACATTAATCAAAAAATCAGATTTCAAAATCGTGCGGGATATAATGTACTGGTGCACGCCATTGGAATGCCTTTGCACCGTGATATCTCCTTTATAATCTGCGGAACGGAACAGGTGTGTGTATTTCTCCAGGGGCAAGAGGTTGCTATATTGTCCCAAATCCACCATGACAAACCCCAAAGGATCGCCGGGTTGGTCTATTCTACCTCGTATTGCCCCCGTCGAATCGATCAACATCTGGTAGTCACGCAGGTCCATAAGTTCGATCTCGCCGCGCCTGCCCGTTTTATCACGAACAAATTCGATAACCTGGCTGAGCCCCGTTTTTTTACTGATGATGGAGAAATCAGCCGATTGGATGGGTAGATCGGCAATGGTCAATGTGAATTTTCCACGCGCGGCAAGAAGGACATAATCAATAAGCGGTCGAATGATTGACGCATGGGTCACCAGGGCATCAAAATAGGACCGTTCATCGCATAATTCATTGTAATGGTGTACGAAGTTCGGTTTGATGACAATGCGACTCCCTTCTTTGATGAATTGGCCAAATGGATTCCAATAGGGAGTGCCGTAATTCTCTCTATCCAGACCCGCTAAATACAATGCGCTTCGAACAGCCTCATAGACTGGATTTTCTTCCGGTGCTATGGCGTCCCCTGAATAGGGGTATTCGGGGTATGCGCTGGATGGATGAAACGGCGGCGGCGGGTAGTGCACAACAGTTTTAACGATACTTACTTGCATTTCAAATGACTTAAGTAGCGAATGATGCTTCTGACAAATTCTTCTTCAAGAATTGATTTCTCCTGAATCTTATTCCAGCGACCACCTTCTTTAACGAAGTAAAACGGAGACTTTTCGAGAGTATAGTTTCCAAATTGTAGGAACTGAAACTCAATTAGAAAATATTCTCGCCCATTGAATCCAACGTCCAGAGAGAGATATGGGGTTACAAAACTGTTAAAAACCCGCTCAGCAAAATCCAATATACCATCAGGCAAATTTTCCCGATATTCTAATAACCCACTCCCGCTGGCCCTGAAATCGTTTTTGCGGTTTCGGCGGTACAAAACATAGAATTTATCACCATATATTAGTATTTTATAGTCGTTTTGAAGATCAGAAATAAAATTTTGAACAACAAATTTTCTTCGGTTATTCGATCTTCTGCAATAGGGCTGGCGGACATAGAATTTGACAATGTTCTTGATTGCGTCCATTAAGTGAAGAGACTGGCTCAATCTTTTAACGTATTTTTTCTTTGATGTTGCATCCCTCAACAATCGAACGCCGCCGCTGCCACACCCTGCAGACGGCTTTAGAACGAGCTCCGATGGAAATTGTGATAAATCGTTTGCATAATCTTCATATGTGCCATAGCCTTTCGATGTTATATTCTGAATTTCCCGGAGATGGCTGAGATCCCGCAAAATTTCCATAAACACTTTATTATGATGGGCCCTGAAGAAATGAAACTCCGGAATCAGGATGGCGCCCTGAATTTTAAGGCCCAACAGCACATCTTCGATATAACTTTTATAAAACAAATCCCTGTCTTCCGATGACGAATATAAAATCAACCTATCGTTATAGTTTTCGCTCCTAAAATCAATCTCGGGGTATTTCCTGATGATTAAATTCCACCCGTTGCTGTTGAAATATCTTTTTACTAATTCGATGTCCACGCTGGCGCCTTTATAGCGAACAGACATATGAAAGAAATTTCTATAATCAACCAGCAGGATCAACTCATTTATGCCCTGAAAGCTCATTCTTTCATCCTCCTGAGTAAAACTAACTAAACGTTTCTGCTGTGGGGTAATTCCTTATTGCCGTCGTACAAAGTTATAAATGTCAACATAACTGTTGACCATTTTTTCGACGCTAAAATCGCGTAATATCCGTTCTCGCCCAGCCGCACCCATAAGCTGCGCCAAGGCCGCGTCCCTCCTAAGGAGCAATAACTTTTCCGCAAGTGCTTGTGGATTTCCTGGCGGTATTATAAAACCGGTGACCCCGTCAATCACTACCTCACGGTTGCCGCCGCTTTCCCCACAGATCACTGGCAGGCCGCATGCCATATACTCCATAATCGAGTTCGAGCACCCTTCTTCGATCTTCTGATGAGAAACGAGGACACCAATATGGGCACTGCGAAGAACAGGCAATACATCGGTTTTTCCATCGATAAACACTACCTTACAATCGGCAATTAAGTCACCATTAGAGTCTATCAGTCTTTGCCGGTCTGCTCCGTTTCCCACAGCAATAAACTGCCATCTGTGATTAGATGAATTCACGATTAATCTGGCTGCATCAAGAAAAGTGGCAAAGTCCTTGTCTGCCGCCACCATCCTACCGGTCATTACAACCTTGACAACATTTTCCCGTATGCTTAGGATCTCCTTGCATGACTCGATACGTTCAGAGTCAAAGCCATTGTATATCACGCGGCCTTTTTCCGTAGGAATACCCCACGCCCGAAAACCGGCCTGACTGTTAGCTACAACCAGCGCAGCCCATTTCATACTCCAGCGATTTGCGAGGCCACGGCGGGGGGGCACCATGCCGCTTCTGATTGTACCGTCGATCAATGGTATTTTCTTAATTCTGCAAATGGGCCCCGCTGCCGCTGTAGCCATCCAGCCCCAGGAATGGACCACATCCGGCCGCCAAGATTTTATGGTCTTCCATAAAGCAATTGCAGGACTTACATCAAAGCGTGAAAAACGTTTTGTTACGCTAACGACCACGCCCGTATTACGAATGATATCCGCAAATGAATCATCATCGAGGCTCCAGACTTGTCGCTCCCAATCTGCTGGCAAATATTTTATCAGTAGAGCTAATTGCCGTTCTGCGCCACCGTTACCAAGGCAATCAGCCAGAAAAAGAACCCTGTGATTTTTTCTTCGCACCAACCCCCCTGTGCCACGTCTTAAGCATAATTTCTCCTACATCCGAGTCTCGGGCAAAAACGAATTGATTATTCCCCAGATCATTAGTGGTCTTGATATTGTTTAGCACAAACCCTCTATCTCGAAAAAAGTGGAAAATTTCCTCAAATGTAACACCCATGCCCAA
>JAPLKC010000118.1:38598-44418 GCA_026388255.1 Pseudomonadota bacterium
GCTAAATAATGCGTCAAAACATTGGAGACAAAATCATGTCCATATTTATTCCAATGATAGTCAAACTCAGAATTAAATTTCATTCCATTTCTTTTGAAGTCTTCTTTCATAAAGGACGTTAAATCTATGTACTCGACATTGTAGTCGTTGCAAATTGCTTTAACCATTTTATTCATCCACATCACATCACTATTATCTAATGTAGCGCTATAGATTGCCCCTCTTGGCGCATCCATTATAAAAATGACCCTCTTGTCCCTATTTTCTTCCACAATCGTCTTTATCAAATATTTAGTAACTGTTAATACTAATTCTTTATTCTCTTTTACTTGAGTTGTATTAATATTTGCCTCATATTTCTTTTTTGCAGAAAAGATGCTCGGCATTTCTTGCACCATAGATAGCGAAACAACGAACTTTTATATATGAATCTTTTTAACGGTCTGTATTGTGCTAAAGAATAGTTTGGTCGCGGTAGAATTTCTGAAATTGAATCATCCTCTTTAATAGATATCTGCTGAAAATGATAATTTTGGGGCGACAACGCCTGAATGCTTTCATCAAAATCGTTATGTACCAGATTAAAAATTACAATATCAGGTCTAAAGTGTTTGTTAACATATCTGCTAATATGTAAATACTGTGACAATGCGGCGCCGGATATTCCAAAAGCATAAACTTCATAATCCTCTTTCAACTTTTTTCTGAGCAAAAATGGATAGTTTTCATCCACATTTACCTGGAACGCTTCAATATAAGAATCACCAATTACAGCAATCAGCTTCTTGCCACCGTTGGCAGAATAGTCAATTGGATAATTCCAGTGCATATTGTTAATTCGCCATTTTGCTCTAATTTCTGCAAATCGCCCCAAGGTAATTATCCCTTTTTCATTTTTGTTGTCAAAAAAGTACATTTTCTCTTTCTCGTCAAAATACCCCCGTGGCGGCCCAGATGCTGGAATCACTATTCTAAAAAAGAACTCCAGCATTATTAATAGAACAACTAAAACGGGCACAGTAACAAATAAAATATTCTTTAATGATTTCAAATTGAACTCTCGTTCTTTTTTCTTGTGAACCTTTCCCCCTGCGCAGCAGCAACAATGTTACCGTCTACCAGCAATAGGGATTCTGAATCACAATTAAAAGCTGATATTTCTAAAATGCTTTTCATCACTTTCCCTTTCCTCTTTTACTCTTGCTGCCAATTTGTGAACCATATTTGAAAGGCCAACAATTGCCATAATCGAAAATCATCTTTGGTACATCCGGCTTTAAACGATCTTTTAAACCGCTCAACAAGTAAAGGATTCAAAACATTTTGCCTCTTAATTATTTCCGGATTAAGGTAATCCTCTATTAAATAAGCCAAGCCATTCTTTAGCCAGTGTGTTATTGGTACGCCAAAACCATGCTTTGGCCTTTCCATGAGTTCTTTGCTGATATATTTATTAAGAATATTTCTTAGTAAATGCTTTGATCCCAGTTTGCCCATCCGATATTTTAGCGGTAACCTAAAGGCAAATTCAACAATTCGATGATCCAATAATGGTTCCCTGGCTTCCAAGCTCACCGCCATCGCTGCTCTGTCAACTTTAGTTAGAATATCTCCTGGTAGATAATGGTGTAAATCATGTACCATCATTTGCACCGCGGTGTTTCCAGGATAGTGATTCATCAGTTCACGTGGCGGATTATAAGAGCCTATGAGTGCCTGAATATCCGCTGTGAACCATTGCGAGGCTCCCATATCGAATAAAATCGCAGGGTCAATATTTGGCAAAGCATGACTAAGACGTATTAATCGATCGGATAAACGATCACCATTATATTGTGGAAATTGTCTTAAAAGCCAACGAATTTCACTTAATGGAATATTCCTCAAAATGCTCGCTGATATATATCGTAATAATACGGGGATTTTTTGCAGAAGATTCAAGCGGCTAAGTGTTAAATAATAGCTATCATAACCACAAAACAGTTCGTCCCCACCATCAGCGGAAAGGGCGACTGTTACCTTTTCCCGTGCTAACTTAGAAACTATATATGTCGGTAAGCCTGATGAATCTGCAAAAGGCTCGTCATAAAGTTTATGCCATTGTGGAACTAAGTCTTTAACCTCATCGATGCCAATGATATATTCGGTATGATCCGTTTGAAGATGGTCGGCTATTTTTCGTGCGTAACGCGATTCGTCATATTGTTGTTCTTTGAACCCAATCGTAAATGTTTTTATGTGCTGATTTGTGTGTTTTCTTAATATGGCTGTGAGAAGGCTGGAATCGATGCCGCCAGACAGAAAAATTCCAACCGGAACATCAGATATGAGACGATATTTAAAAGCGCTGATTAGTAGCTCTTCCAATTCTTCGCATAACAATTCTTCATTGTCATGCAGTGGATTGTCCAGCGAATCAAGAACAGTCCAATATTGATTTTCATTCATGCCTGATTGATTTACCTCAAGCCAATGGCCTGGCCGTAACTGCCAAACATCCTTATAAATACTTCTTGGAGCTGAAATATAGCCATACTGAAAATACTCGCCGAGGGCCTGGAGATTAATTTCCGGACTTTCTCCTTGTATAGTTTTAAGAACTTTAAGCTCCGACCCAAACCAAAACAAATCATTGATCTTTCCATAGTATAAGGGTTTCACACCGAGACGATCTCGAAATAGATACATCTTTTTATGAAGACTATCCCAAATTGCAAATGCAAACATGCCAATGAATTTGTGAACTGCACTTACGCCCCAGGCATGAAATGCCTTAAGAATAACCTCGGTGTCACTTGTTGAACCAAAAGTATAATTTCTCTTCTCTAATTCCTTCCGTATTTCATTAAAATTGTACACCTCACCATTATAAACTATGGTGAGGTGTTGAAATTTCATCGGCTGATGCCCGCGATTTGAAAGATCAAGGATAGATAGCCGACGAAATCCAAAACCAACACCTGCACCATCATCGAAGCACTGCCCCTGATCATCCGGGCCTCTATGGATGAGGGAGGCCGTCATTCGATCTATCAAACGATGATCGACGGGCAAAAAGCCTTTATAATTCCAGATTCCGCAGATTCCACACATATATTTAATAGTCTCGTTTGGGAATATTCAATACCACGCCCCGTGGCAGCAATCTATCTTAAGCCAGGTCTATGGGTATCGAAGGAAAGCGCATGACCGATTTGAAAATAAAGTACCATTTGGTTTGGAGCACCCCGCAGACATTCACATCATTTTATTCGAGCTAAAGGCATCTTCGTATTGGTCACATATCTTTTCCGGAGAATGCTCTGAAATAATATAGTCCCGACAACACGCACCGATAGATTTCCTTTTTTCTTGACTACTTAAAAGTTCCGCAGTGATTGATGCCATTAATCCAATATCACCAGCCGCACAGTAACCAAGCTTTCCATCATCAAACAAACCATTTGGATTTACATGTAAAGAAACAACCGGCTTTCCAAGTGACCACGCTTCCAAAATTACGTTGGAAAAACCTTCATACAGGGATAGATTTACAACAATTTTGGAGCGTGCTATGTTCTTTAACGTCTCTTCATGTGTCAATGCACCCAGCCATTGTAAATTTAAATAGCTTCTGACATCATTGTTTTCATGTAATTTTTTATCATGCTTGCCTATAGCGATGAAGCGAATATGCGGTAATTTTCCTACGAGATCTAAAAACTTATTAATGCCTTTCATTCCTCTGCTGCTTCCGGCAGTATTGGCAATAAAGGCTACTTCCACGTCCTCACATACGTTTAATATCTTCGCTGCCGGCAACTCTACAATATTACTAATGACTCGATACCTTAAAGCATTTTTTTTACATTCCATTGCCTGATAATTATTTTGTGCAATTATCAAATCAGCTTCCCTTAGCGCATAATTTTTAAAATAATGAAAAGCAAATGTTCCGAATGATTTATTCACGGATGGATTAGGAGAACCAATCATAATTTTTCCTGAGCGAAAGTCAAGATTGTCATCACTTGCCAATCCAATCACTGAAAGAGATTTATTTTTAGTAGATAATTTTACAACGCTGGGGGTAATTAGCGAAGGACCTCTCGTATAATATACATCGGCATTTAATTCATTTAAGACTCTCTTTAAATTAGGGAGCCGGTATGTAAAATAACGGGCAAATCTTAATCCATGAGTGTGTTTCCAGCCAGACAAATACGAAACACCATTTTTTGTGAATTCGCCATTACTGTAACCCAGTAATATAACATATATTTCGTGATTCCTTTTTGCTAAATATTCTGATACTTTCAATATCTGTCTTTCTGCACCACCGGTTGCATTTCCGGTAAAAAACTGATAATTCGAAGATATAAAACAAATCTTCATTTCATGTACCTGAACTTTCCAAACTCCTGCTAACTGTTTTTATGAATTGCGTTTTATAGAATAGGTAAACAAAAAGAATAAATATTATCATTATAATCATAAGCATCTGAAAATGATCACTACCATGTGGCCATTTTGAAACTCCATAAATAGAAATTAAAACCAGACTCAGCAAATAGTATTTAATAATATGGTACCATCGGTCTATATATTTTATGCCTAAAGACGCAGCCATTATAAAAAAAGGCATTATAAAATATTTGTAACGAATAGCTCCTTGAACATAAAACATCAAAGATAACATACTGATCAATATAATAAAAAAAATAATCATACTGAGCCCTTTTTCCCTTGAAACTATTTGGTACATGCCGGAAAAAATAGCCGGCAGCAATAACCACAACATAAAACTTCCCATATGTTCAACAGTCTGAATAACCTCATAGCCATACTGTGCATCCCAAGTAGGAAGGTAAAGATAAAAAGGATGAAGCCAAAAACTCCACAAACCAAATACGATTGATTCACTAAGGTATCCAATATTACTAAATAGGAATATCAAGTAATTAATTATCCCGTTAAAGTAAACGTATTCTCCACGCCTAACCATAGCTCCAAAGTTAAACTCATACAGATAATAAAAAGGCGATACTCCAATAAGAGTGAAATTAACGCTAAATAAACAGATTGCGGCTATACAAGTGGCAAAGAATATCTTAATCAAATTCAATTTCACCCTATAAGTGTAAATTAAAAAGCAATAGGCCGTAATAACATAAATGAAAACTATCCATTGTCTCGTAAGGTAAATACAAACTGTGATTAGAAAGAAATGAATTATTCGCAGATATGTTAATTTAATTGCCATATTAATTATATTCAAAATGCCAGTTAATATAAGAATAATTATTAAGGATTCCTTTAGCAAATAACCAGAATAAAAAATGAATACCGTATAGCAACACATTAAAAATGCAGTTCGTTTTCCTACAGCAGCGCCGAATAAAAGGCATGCTATACGCGATGCTAATACAACGCTCATTCCATAAAAAATTACATTTATTAACTTTCCTGCCAATACAGATTCGCCAAAAAGATAATAATTAATAGCCAGGAAAATAGAATAGCCTGTTACGCCATCATGTGCGCCTTGCATGGAATATTGTCCGCCTTCCTTAAAAGACTTAACAAATCCACGAGCGATTAGATCATAATCAATTGTGTCAGCTGATTCGCCAAAATCCAACCCCTCCGCAAATCCCATTTCAAAGACAAAATAACAATGTAAAATGAGTGTAAAAACCAATGAAGTAATTATTGCAATATGAAAATACTTCATCGTCCAACCAATATCATCAGCAGGAATAATTTTATGTATTAAAACAAAAAATATGAGATAATAAATGGTAAGTGTAGCAAAAGCTGAATAAATATGTTGAAAAGCAT
>JAPLKC010000118.1:44450-67052 GCA_026388255.1 Pseudomonadota bacterium
GCATCAGTCATTTTGTCTCTTATTCCTCCTGCGAAACCCAGCGGCGCTGCCGATTGTCTACAGTCGTTTGTCTCTCAGTTTAGCTAACGCCCACTACACCCAAAGTTCCTGTGGCCAACTGTGCGACCTTCCTTGAAAGTCACAATTTCATAATAGGCCATTTTTTTAATGCTTTACGTTTTGCGATGCGCTTTCTAAAATAACCAGCCGTTTTAGCCCATACTTTGGTGTTAGCTAACTTTATGCGCAGAGAGGAACGTTTTTCAAAATAACGCGGGGGGGGCTCTTGCTGAATTTCTTGTTGAACGTTATGCACATAACGACCCCGTGCTTGAAGATTTTCAATCATTTTACGGAATCCGGCCAACCAGAACCAAATATCATAGGGTCTAAAATCATAGTCTTTCAAAAGTCCTGATCCAGGGGCAATTGCCTTGTTCAAAAACTGAACCTGTGCCGCGTTAAAAATCCCTGTGCTTTCAAACCACTCAGGTTCAACAATTTTCAGAATCTCGTCGTAGAGCACAAACGAAGTCCACTTAGCATAATCGTGAAATTCCCTTCGCAACACATTTTGTGCACCAACCGTTCGCCCTTGCAAGGCTCTATTTGTTCTGGCCCATGGCACACGAGCCAGCCCAGGATGGGTTCTTTCCAGTAAAGCGGCATAAATGCTATCATCTCTGCGCAACGGATGCAAAGACCACATGTATGTATAGACTTTAGGATCGGTAAACATCTGATACAACGTACACCAGTTGTTGATTACAGCCATTACATGCGCAATCATCCCCCGCATGTAATGGCATTGCAATTCTATTTCACACAAAGCATGTTTTGGAGTTTCTCGACCGCCGGCCCTCTCGTGCAATAAACTTAGATCGTTATGAATGCCCGCTATTGCCTGTGTAAGACAATCTTGTCTAATGAGATTAAAAGGATTATAAGGCCTTAGAAAGTCAAGCTCTAACACATGCCTGCCCGAAAATTCGGCACGGCCTATTGAGTCACCATAACTGCCTGCCAATACAAGTGCCTCTTTACTAACATTAGTTTTAAACCATAGCATTCGGTGCAAATGATAAGGTGGCACGAGTCCGCCAATTAAAGGAAAGCCGTCGTAGATATTCTCGAGAATCTCCACTGGTGAAATATTGATATGCTTCCAACCAAAGCCGAGCATTTCTGCAGCCGCCTTCGCATATTGAACATCACGAGAATCTTCCAACCCCCAGGTTAAGCCGATGGGATTGGTCTTTAAGATACCTTTTCTCCTAAGTTCATATAAAGTACCCGCAACAATGCGACTATCAAGGCCCCCGGAGAGTAAAATGTATATTTCATCTCGTTTATGACAGACACGTTCTGCTTCTTCTTGTAACAGAGAATTTAATCTTTCCGCAACCCGCTCTGTCTTGTCCCATAAGAAGCCATGCGGTGGTATTGGTTCAAGGACTGCTTTTCCATCTTGCGAGATAGATGAAAGCCAAGGCTGGCGTTTAATCTCGTTAAACAATGTCCGATCACCACAGGGAAAATTAAAAGCTAAAACTGACAAGATTGCAGATACGTCTAATGTCAATTTTTTTTCGCCTCCACGAATAACCGTGGAATAATCCGAAAACGAATCATTTTGTGAACAAATGTATTGTACCGGTTGATACAGATGAAGACTTGTTTCTAACATTTTTCTATTTTCTTTCTTTAGTAAAGCTGTCATAAATTTTCTTTTCAGACAAGGCGTTAATTAATACATCGCGATGTGATTCACAACGTATCAGGTTAAGTAAGCAAAGCCTTTTTTGTTCATTCACGCGCCAGAATGGCATAATATTTTTCTTATAGAGAAATGTTTCTATCCGGTTCAATCCAAAAGATTCAATTACGTAACTTAATTCTCTTCCTTGACTAAACGCTGCCCATTCGGTTTCAAGTAAATCCGGGTTCGCAATAATCGTGGATAACTTTTCAATTCTATCTCTAAATAAGTCTATTTCCTGATTGTCAAATGTTCTTATTCCCAGTTCTTCCCTGCACTGCTCAAAGCCGAAAATCCTCGTTTTTATTGGTGCATACTTTTCTAGTATAAGTTCAACAGCCATACCTTGATACCAATCATCGGGTTGTCGCGACAGCCAATCAAAAAGGAAATTCCCCAGCCCGTAAATAATCGGTTTATCATGATAATACTCAAGGCCGGATGTGACGTGCGTATGGTGGCAGACCACTGCATCAGCGCCCATTTCGATGAAGAATCTGCATGTGTCGGCAAATTGAGGGCTTGGCAACGGATACATCTCGCTGCCGCCATGCAGAATCATAATGACAAAATCGGCTTCAATGCGGGCAGCTTGTATTTGCCTGACATTACCTGGCAAGTTCAGAGGATTGCAGCCAATACCGTTCCCTGGTGATGCGGTCGAGAACTCGTTTTCCGTTAATGCCACGATCGCTATTTTCAGACCATTTCTTTCTATAACAAGAGGCTTAATTATCTCAGCCCACGAAAGGCTGGCGCCAGCCGTCATAAGGCCTGCGCCGTGGCATGCTGTCAAAGTATCACGTAACCCCGCCTCGCCCATGTCCATCATGTGGTTATTGGCGAGTGTGACAACATCAAATCCAAGTGCCTTCAGACCTTTTGCGCATTCAGTTCGCGCCTTGAGATGCGGGCCTGTCTTGGGAATTGGCTCGCCTCTATTCGTAAGGGGGCATTCAAGATTCCCGATAATCAAATCTTGGCGGGAAAAAGGTTTGGCGAAATGCTTGAACAGGTCCACTGGTGTCTCACAAAAGGGTTTCTCAAGCCTATGCGCTGGGCAAATATCACCACCGATGAGAATACAGGCGCTACCAGTTTCTATTTTTTCTGCGGTTGGTGAGACAAAGATACACTCCAATCCGGATGGATCAGCTTGCAGTGTGAATATGAGCGGTTCTTTTTTCATGTATCTTCAGGAACGTACACTCATCGACAAAAGCTTTCGGCCTGCTTGAGCGCAAATATAATTTTTACTGCAATGATTGCCACCACCACAGAACGGAAGCCGATACTTCAGGCAGATGCATCTTTCTGTGCTTTGGCAAATACAAGTTGATAAGCTTTAACGACCTCAGTATGGAGGCACAAAAAAAACACGCAGCTACTCATTATAATCATAATCATTAATTTTAATAATATTCCCGTATTCGCCATAAACACAGATAATGCCAATGTTACAACGACTAACATCATTACAAAATATAGTTTAATTAAATCATGCTGAACAAAATATAGTTTTTGAGAAATATGGTAGATGATAATAGATTGCACCAGTCTTCCACTAAGTAGTCCCAATGGTACGCCAATTACGCCCAATTCCTTTATAGCATAAATAGTAACTATAATGGTGACTACAAGGCCGGCATAATATGCGATAGAATTATATTTCGTCTTTTTAGTAACAATGGTTCCAACACCGGCAATCATCGGAATACCCTCTACTACAACAGCGATTGCCGTCACGCCTATGAGTTTGTATGATGAATAAAAATTCGGATCGGTCAATATTACAATTATCTCGCGAGCGAATACAATAAAAGGAATGGCAATTAAGAAACCGACGGAAGCATAAATTCTCAGCGCATCTGCATATGCTTCTTTGTCTCCCGGTTTGTTCATAACGGACAGGGCATATGGGCTCCAGGCTAAAGCAAACGCCATCTGAAATAAAAACAAAGCGGACGCAACGCGCAAAGCAACACTGTAAATTCCTAATTCAGACAAGCTTATCATAGACAATATAAGCACCTGACCAAATACCTGCTGCAACCAAGTACCAGCGACAGCCGGAACCATGGGAAACCCAAATGCGGCCATCTGTTTTAATTTATTCCAATGAATAGTTACTTTAAGATCCCTATATTCAAAGAATAATGCGATCGCATTACCAAATACAAAGCCTAACACTTGCGCCAAGATAGCACCAATTAAACCGAGCTTCATATAAATAACTAACAGCACACCACAAAGAATGCTAAATAAGGCCATACCCAGTGTGGCAAGCATATACTTGACAGGCTGGTGTCGTAAACGTAATAAATACAACATGTAAGAAAAAGATACACTTAATGGTATCTGCAAACCTAAACATTTAAATAGCTCAGCATAATCTGTCGTGTGAAGGATAAGACTACTCCAAAGAGTCGATCCCCAAAATATGATGAACCCAAATAAAACAGCAAGTCCAATAGTAAAGGAATATCCTGTACCTATTAACGATCTTCTTTCATCTCCTTCCGTCTCATTGAAATATCGTGCCATGCCGTGAATTATTTGGAGATCTGCAACAATGACCACGGCAGAGCCAATTATATTAATCATTCCTATAACTCCATAATCCGATGGTGTAAAAATCCTTGTATAAATTGGCATAAGAAACATACCTATAAATCTGGCAATAGTACCGCTTATGCCATATATAATCACTTCTTTTCCGAGAGTGCGCATGCTATTCATAGGAAGCAAATTCCTGACACAATGAGCAAATCTTAATATTTTTTTGATTCGTCAATATAAGCTTCCTGAATTTTATATATTTTTTGTTATTCAGGATTGTTCTAAAATCCATGTCCTCAAATATATTCCCCATGACATGATGCCCATGCACGTCCCTACAGCAAGGGAGTACATCGCCCTGCCAGGTAATCACCACTTGATGATATATTGGGCCACATGCATTATCGGGTTTCCACTTTGGTTCAATTCGCCCCTCATCAAATGCGTTTTCATCGTATATCCAATAAGACCTGTCCTCAGGCAACATAGCTATGCCCTGATCTACTGTGCGAATACAAGTTTTAACAAATCTATAATTATTCACATCCAAATCTTTAGCAAAATCCAAAAAATTTTGTTTCTGGTGTTCGTTATGTTTCATCACAATGAAACCTAGGCCGACATACGGCGATAGTTTGCCCCTTACCCGTTTCTCACGGATAATTAATTTGACATGCTTGATTACATTATCAAGACTTCCACCCACTCGATATTTATCATGCGATTGAGCATCCATTCCGCTCATCTTAAAATCAATATTATCCAACCCAGACCAAAATAGCTTATCTATATCCAAAAAGTTTCCATTGGTGGCAATTGTTGTCCGTAAGCCTTTTTCTTTTGCATATTTAATCATCCTATAAATATCTTTATCTAAAAAGGGTTCGCCCATGTAATAAATGGACACATTTTGTACATACTTATAAATTTTGTCAATTACTTTACAGAAATTATCATATCCCATAAAACCACGGGGCCTTTCCAATATTCTTAGGCCGGTTTCACATATGGGACATCTCTGATCGCAAACATTTGTATTCTCAATAATAGCTGTACTTGGCATCCCTATATTGTAGGATAGTTTAATCTTCCTTGAAATGGCGGCTGGATACCAGTATTTTATTTTTTTGATGTTTTTCGAAAAATTGTTAATTCCACTAAGACTGCTTGATAAATTAATTTTACTTATTTTATACTCCATATCGAACATAAAGCAGGTATCAGGATAAAATAAAAATGATAATATGTACAATTTTAAAGTTACGTTCGAATCTGGATTAAAAAAGTACACGGCATCCCATTTATTATCCCTCTTGATTTTTAGGAGCTCCTTTATTACACTTATTACATTCTTAATTCCCTTTTCTCTTTTTAGCGGATAAACAACTCCAAATCTATAATCGGGACTACTTTCACTAAAATGATCATACTTGATTGTATCATTTTCTCTATCCGGATAGACTAATGCAAAATAATTATCATCCGTATTTCCAATATTACATGGGTTTACGTTTTTATAACCGCTCACGATTAAAATTCTTCGTTTTTTATTCATCTTTTCTGACCCTCAATTACCTGAACCATTTTATATCGGTCATTTTGAAATAC
The DNA here is from genome assembly GCA_026388255.1 of Pseudomonadota bacterium. Taxonomy (NCBI): domain Bacteria; kingdom Pseudomonadati; phylum Pseudomonadota; species Pseudomonadota bacterium. The sequence continues at coordinate 50,377 of JAPLKC010000118.1, forward strand.
AATCGATATTTTTATACTTCTAAACAGATTATCCATGTCACTCGTTAGATGTGCAAGATCAATGATCACCATATTTATGCCATATTCTCTAATTAAAGGAACTATCATGCTCTCTTTAATAATCGGATAATAATCATATATATCAGTGAAGTGATGCTTTCCGAATTCAGTTTGTATCGCCCATCCAAAATAAACCTTAATATTGGGGGTCAAAAGTCTTTTTGTTACTTCCATATTGTTGGATAGAAGCCTGATGGAACTTCCACCTATAGTGTCTATTTTTTTTCTCAATACCGTCAAAGGGTCATCTTCTGCCCTTCTCGAGTTCGTTGACCCTAAGGCAGCAATTAAGGCAATTCTCGCGAAGCCAATGATAATACAAATTATTATTATTTTTAAATTATTTTTAAATATTAATGTACCAATAATTGATATAGGACTTATAATGAAATCTATATATCTTTCAGGTTCACCCAGAAAGCGAGTTTTTTGAAAAGATGTTATAATAAATACAATTAATGCAGAATAAATAAATATCAGCAATATGTTTTGACTGTCATTCATCGTGTGTTTCTTGCCGTTACTTAGGCATACAAAATAAAATAGCAAGGGAACAAGGATTGGCACCCCCCAGACAACCTCAACCGCAGGATTATAAAACAAATACACTGTGGCCCTCTTCCAATTGCTTATTGCCATTTTCCAGACATCAAATATAAAATCACGCCAAATGCTTTCACGCCCACTTAATAGAAAATATTTTGCACCGTATTTGTAATACCAACGTTTATGGCCCCATTGCCATTTCAGCCAATTAAGCGCAGTTTCCCGAAAAAGAAAGAAGAATATTGCGAAACCGATGATAGGGAATAATATAAAAGCAAAGCTACCAGAAAGTATTGCAACAGGTATGCTGGTAAACAAGATAAATTGTACAGCAAATAAATTTGACAAGAAAATTAAGACTGTAATACACACGCATATAGAAGCTGAAATAAGTGAACTCGTTGTAATGTAATTTATTGAACTATAAATGTATACTGACACTAATACAATTGCTACGCCTCGAGCACTTAGACCCTGGTTTCGCGCATTATTAAAATTAAAAAATAAACCTGAGGAAATAAACAGCAAACCTGAAATGGCTATCAGATATTCAGGCTGTAAATCGGGATCGGCTTGGGATAAAAAAAGATTTACAAAAAATAAATGCATTATACCTATCATAACATTGCATACGACAGGTAGGTATCCTCCTATTTGCTCGATTTTTTCATCATTAAAAAATGAAAGTACCCAATGCACTAATTGCGGATAACCCATTCTGCTACCATACAAGAATGGTTCTATTTTACTAATGAATCTATGTTTATTTAATTTGATTAGGTCAATAATTAGACCATGAACATATTTATCGCTCCCATCGTGTGAAAAAGTAAATAAACGGAGCATTAAAGACCAGAAAATGATTATCAATAAAAATGATGTGCTTAATAAAGTAACGCTCATTAAAATATCATCTTGCTCAAATAGCCATATTTAAATTCAATTTTATGATTTACGACATTTGCATTATGCTTTTGGTGTGATTAATTGGATTCTGAAAATATTTTCCTGGCTTGCATAAATGTAACAGTAACTGAAGCAGTTGGACGTTATATAGGCTTTTTATTCGCCAGAATTTCATATACACACTCTATCCCACGATATTCCGATGCAAAAAAGCTCTCTACGTTCTGTTCATAATCCGATTTTAAGGTTCCTTCCGCACCGACTCTAACATTGTTGAATCCGATTACATTAAGTTCTTTTAACAGCAAAGAACTTGGAATAAAGAGGTGTTTTCCTGGTTGATGCTTTCCCAGCGACAAGAAAGAGAAAGAATTTTCTATTGCATTTATTGAATCGATTACTGGATCATAATCTTCAGTTGGATTATGAGGTGACATCACATTGTATAAATACCAACCTAACCCATTTGTACATACATATAGTTTACCATTAGGTTTTAATACTCTGTAGAATTCTTGTAGCGACTTCCTGTAATCTGTCAAAAATAATACACTGTAACAAAAAATGCCACCAAAGTAGTTATCGGGATAATCCAGTGAGTCTATTGAATTACACTTAGTCTCAATGTTTGTCATTTCAAATTTATCGGTCAACTGTCTCACTATTTCTATTCTCTTGCTTGAATAGTCAATAGCGCATATTTTTTCGTTCAGTTCTGCTAAACATATTGTCCACTGGCCCATTCCACAGCCTGCGTCAAGAACATTCTGCATCCCCATGAAGCCAATCGCCTTTAGGCGAGCACGATAAACATCTATATCTGTACTCCATACTCTACGGTAGAATGCAAGATCATTCCCAGCTAATTCTGCAGAGATTTCATCTATGGTATTTATTTTGTTATTTTCCATCATTATGGCAATTTCCAAGAAACAATGGCAGAGCTTTATTGATTCTAAAATGTTATCGGCTGATACAAGTTAGACGTTTCACCTTTAAGCATCTCTTCTCCAACCTTAAAGCCTGCTGCCAAGAGATTGATCACCGGCAATAGACCCACGTGATTTAAGCTTAATGACATAATATTTGACCTTCCTTGAATATTCGGATAAATATTGACGCTGTATTCCTTCAATGAATCAATACTGATATTTCCGTATAAATGGATGACACCAAAATAATTATTAATTTTTATTAATTCTTCAATATTCCATAATCCATCAAGCCTATTGAAATAATCTCTTTCTTGCTTATAATCACAAATAAAAACAAAATCTACATTATCTAAGTTCGCTTTTAGATTTTCGTAACTATTACAAATAATGATTTCTTTGGCTCCCAATAATTTGAAAGCAATGTATGCTTGATTTCCAAATTGATCATTTGACCAGATTATAATCTTATTACCTGATATTTCATAACCTGCTTCAAATGCCATTTTTATGCATAAGTTTCGTACATAATCAAATACTTTAATATTGGGGTGGTTTTCCCAAGTACCTGCAACCTTTATATTCAATTTCCTACAAAAATCTATGTCAATATCAGTTACTCGAAGTTCCCACGATTCATACATCAATGGAATTACAACATTGCGCTTCGTTGCTGACAAAAATGTCTTATCAATTGGCCTGATGTGATTTGAATTTGTGATAATATCAGCTTCATGGACATATCTTTTCGGTAGACGATTCACAAATATTTCAATATTATTAAGCCCTAAATATTTTGCGACGAATATACATCTATTTTTAACATCAGATCCTTTACCGTACTTAGAATCTTTCACTATTGCATACACTTTTTCCGCACCTGCAAGCGCAGGAATAATGGGTGTATATAAAAAATGTTCAGAGCCGACCTCCGTAAGAACAATTGTATGCCTTAAATTCAAATTGAGCTTTTCAATTATGCTTCTAATGATTCGAACTGCTCTAATACAAGAGTAATCCATAATTATGAAGGATCAACATTGATGCAATTATTAATAAACGAACGGCACCACCACTCAAAATTGATCAGTGACCATATAAAGAGCCGTCTATTGAGCTTGCCTTCTAGATGCTCAGATACTCGCTCTTGAACAGCTTTCGGGTCAAAATAATCATATATTCTGGATTTGCTATCGAAGATGATTCTCTTCACGAAATCAATACTCTCCCCTTTGAACCAAGTTGCATCCGGTGCCGAAAATCCTTGTTTCATACCGTGTGTGATATCCGTAGGGATGTACTTTTCCATGACCTTGCGGAGAATAAGCTTTCCATCCCTATGCTGCTGAAAGTAAATATCTTGTTTGGGCCGTGGATCGTTTTCATTGATACGCGAAGCTTCCATGAGGTTCATCAACTTTTGTTTAACAGGAATCTTCAAGGCAAACTCAACAAGATCGTTATCCAAGAAAGGCATCCTTACTTCAAGGCCGTGGGCCATGCTCAGCTTGTCTTCCACTAGCAGAAGACCTTGCAGGAAGGTTTTTGCCTCAAACGTCATGGAGTGATTGACGTAGTCTTCCGGTTTTTGAAGTCGGTGGTCGTGCTTCAGAAAGACATCCCGGAAGATGTCTCGCGTCCAGACGTGTTTTACTTGGTCCCAGACAGGTGCAAAAATCCCCGTTAAATAGCGATTATCGATGAGGCGCTGCCAGTAAAGATAATATTTATCTACGTACTGTTCGAAATTATCTGTTGGATCCACGGCCCGGTAATAGCGCCACGGGTAGCCACCGAAGAGTTCGTCACCACCGCCGCCGGAAAGAACGACCTTGACGAATTTGGAGGCTAACTGGGCTGCATAATAATTAGGATAGCTCTGACCGACGCGGGGCTCTTCGAGATGCCAGGCCAGTTTGGGGAGGATTCGCTCCATGTCGCCGGCCTTCAGTACCATCTCGTAGTGCTCCGTCTTGAAGAGGTAGGACATGTATTCGGCCTTTTCACGCTCGTCAAAGCCCAGTTCCAGGCCTGATGCAGTGCGCAGATCAAACCCGCAAGTGAAAGTTTTCATATAAGGAAGCTGCTTTGCGGCAATGGCCGTGATGGAGCCGGAGTCCATGCCACCACTCAGATAAGCGCCCACATCCACATCGCTGACAAGCTGGCGGTTCACGGCCTGGCAGAATAGACGATCCAACTCTTCGACGTATTCGTTTTCGCTCAGCAGCTTTTCCGGTTCGGAGAAATACCAGGACCAATAGCGCGTAGTTCTTAACTCTTGGTTCATAGCTGATAGGGGAAGAAAAGCATAGGAACCAGCTGGAAAAAGCTTGATGCCTTTGAGCAAGGTCCGGTTGGTAAAGATGTTCTGGAATGTGAAATATTCGAGGAGTGCTTCCAAGTCGATTTCTCTTTTGACGGCCGGGTGGGTGATGATCGCCTTCTGCTCTGAGGCAAAAATGAAATAGGGTCCGGCAAAGGTGTAGTACAGCGGTTTGGTACCGAAGCGGTCACGGGTGAGAAACAATTCCTGCTTTACCTTATCCCAGATAGCAAAGGCAAAGTGACCATTAAATTTGTCGAGGCACTTTTCGCCCCATTCCTTGTAGGCATGGAGAACGACTTCCGTATCTGTTCGCGAGCGGAACTGGTGGCCTAATGCTTCCAGTTCAGTGCGCAATCCTTGGAAGTTATAGACCTCACCGTTATACGAGATCACATATTGCTTGGAGATCGTGGCCATCGGCTGATGGCCAGCGGGTGAAAGGTCAATGATCGCCAAGCGGCGATGGCCCAGGCCGATGAAGCTGTCGATATAGAACCCCTCGCCATCCGGCCCGCGATGGGCGATCGCATCCGTCATCTTCCTCAGAAGAACCGGAGAAACGGGCTCGCCGTTCAAATTGAATATGCCTGCTATGCCGCACATAATAAAACCAGTGGATCGTCGATAGTGGTTAGTGAATAGTTAAGCATCTCTTTAAATTGTCGATAATATATTCCTGTTCACTATACATAAGACCATGATACAGGGGCAATGCAAGGCAATGGTCATAGGCGTAGCGGCTATCGGTGAAGGAACCATGGTGAATGATTTGAGGGCCTTCAGCAAACGCCGGATGCATGTGAATGGCATAAGTACCTATCTGGGCTTCAATGCCTTCTTCACGCATTTGTTTAATGATGCCATCACGGTCGGGCACATACACGCAGAAGGACTGTCGGGAGTTTTTTCCATATGGCGTCGTGGCAGGAATATTAATACCAGACACATCTTTCAATAATAATATGTAATTCTCTGAAAGCTCGATTCGTTTTGCGAGTAATTCATTGATGTGTCGCATCTGGACGAGACCAACTGCAGCGAGTATATTGCTCAGCTTGTAATTGGTGCCGATGCGCGCGAAGACTGTGCCTTCCCGGGTTGGCGATTCACCCATACCGAAATGCTTGTATGAATCCATCCAGGCGGCCCATTCAGTATTGTTGGTGGTGATCATGCCGCCTTCACCTGTGGTGATAAATTTACGTGGGTGCAAGCTGAAGACGGAAACGTCAGCAAGGTTACCAGCTTTGGTTCCCCTGAACTCGCCTCCTATTGAACATGCAGCGTCTTCGATTATACGAACACCGTATTTTTCTTTGATGGCATTGAGCCTGTCATAATCCAGGGGGTTACCGAAGATGGACACAGGGATGATGGCTTTAGTTCTGGGGGTGATGGCCTGTTCCAGGGCGTCGTAGTCGATGAGCATAGTGTCTCTGCAAACATCAACAATGACGATGTTTGCATCTACAATAGCAACAACATCGGCTGTTGCCGGGTATGTGTAATCCGGAACGACCACTTCGTCTCCTGGCCCTATTTTAAGCACGCGAAGTGCTATTTCCAGACCTGTTGTGCAGGAGGTAACGGCGATGGCGTGTTGACAGCCAATGTAATCCTTGAATGCTTCTTCAAATTCCTTCGTAACAGGTCCTTCCGTCAGGTAGCCACTATCAAGGACCTCACAAACTTTGTCCTTGATTTCCTGTGTTATATACGGTTTGATCAACGGTATTTTCATCGTCTCTTTTTCAGCTCCTCTTTCTCTTTCAGCTATGAGTTGTTATCTATAAGCTGATCGCTTTTTTTCGTCTCTGTTCCACTTCTTCCATGTGGGTCTTTCGCCATTCAACGAGGCAGCGCAGGCCTTCCTCCAAATCGACGGTCCAGGTAAAGCCAAGATCGCGCTCTGCCGCAACAGGGTCGCCCACCCGGTTGGTAACGAAGGTAAGTCCTGCCGGTTCGTATTGGATGGGAAGGTTTGATCCTACGATTTTAAGAATCATCTCCGTCAGTTCTTTGATGGAGGTCTTTATGCCCCGACCCACGTTGTAAAAACCAAAAGGAGCATCACTTTTTAAGGCGCAAACATTTGCCCGGCCGACATCGCTTACATAAATAAAATCGTAGGCCTGACTGCCGTCCCCATAGACCACAGGCGGCAGGCCATTGTCCAGATTGTCGAGGATTTTCATCATGACGGCGATGTACGTTCCTTTGTAGTCCTGGCGGGCGCCGTAGACATTCATATACCGAAGACCCACGCCTTCAAGTCCATAGCGCTTGTGATAGGATTTGAGCATGTGCTCTCCTGCAATCTTGGTGGCGCCGTAGAAGGTCCAGTTGTTGTAAGGGTGATCTTCGGCCATGATATCCGTAACTGCATCCCCATAGACTGATGCGGAAGAGGAGTAGACCAATCGCTTGATCTTATTGGCCACACACGCTTCAAGAACATTGAAGGTACCGCGGATATTCACATCAAAAGCTGCACGTGGATACTCATAACATTGGAGAAGCCACAGCGCCGCCAGGTGGATCACGCCGTCGACACCCTTCATCGCAGTATCAAGTATATCTGTCTGGAGGATGTCTCCACCTATCTCGTAAATACGGCAACGGGAATCTTTAAGTGCGTCTATAAGATTTTCGTGTGTACCCCTACAGAAGTTGTCATATACAATGACTTCTTTTACGTCCTCTTTCAGCAACTCCTCGACAACATGAGAACCAATAAGACCTGCTCCACCAATAACTAATATCTTAGATGCACGAATATCCATTATCGTCTCCTTGATTTAAAATTCTTCACGAACCATATGCACTTGAGAAATAAAATGTCAAAAGTAAATACAACATAATTATGTAGAAAATTTCTTGATGGCTTCTACTATACGGAAGATGATCTCTTGGCTCTGTAACGGTTCGACGGGTAAGCTGAGGACTTCGTTGGCTGCTCTTTCAGCTTCACTTAGCTCACCATAAATACACATTCCCTCGAAAACCTTCATTCTGTGGAGAGGCACGGGGTAATAGACCATGCTTTCAATACCAGCGTCTTTCAGATGGCGCTGGAGCGCGTCCCGCTTGCCGTTCTTTACCCTGATTGTATATTGGTGATAGACGTGCCCGAACCCCGCGAGGGGTGAATCAAACTCGGCTAAGGGCAGAGATTCAGTGGTTGGTGGCTGGTAGCTGGTGGCTGGTAATATGACACCGGGGATATCTTTGAGGCCGTCGATATAGAGTTGAGCAATCTTGAGGCGGCGGGTGTTGAATTCATCAATGTAGGGGAGTTTCGCGAGAAGGATGGCGGCTTGGAGCGTATCCATACGTGCGTTGTAGCCGATGTGGTCAACATTATACTTGTCTTTACCACCGTGTTTAATGAGCATACGGACAAGGTCATTGATTTCGTCATCATTCGTGGAGACCATTCCTGCATCACCAAAACCACCAAGATTTTTACTTGGAAAAAAACTGAAAGCGCCTACATCACCAATATTTCCAACCTTTCGCCTTTCGCCATCTTTACCTTGTGGAATGCCTTTTTTCTCTTTATTCCACTGGGGTGCCTTTTGCCAGTCTCCACCAAACGCTTGTGCACAATCTTCTACAACGAACAGGTTATGTTCAGAAGCGATAGACACAATTTCATCCATGTTGCAAGGTTGACCATATAAATGCACCGGCAAGATGCCGACAACTGAAGACGGTAAGGGGTGAGGAGTGAGGAGTGAGAGGTCGTAGCGGTTAGGGGTAAGCGGTAAGGAGTAAGGTGTGTTTTTTAAACCCTTTACTTCTGACTCCTGACTCCTGACGGCATCTCGTATTTTGGATGGATCGAGGTTATAGGTAGCGGGATCGATGTCGATGAACAGAGGGGTGGCACCGGCATGTAGAATAGCATCACCGGTGGCTGTAAAAGTGAATGGTGTGGTGATGATCAAATCGGAGTGGTCGAAATATTCCTGGCCTTTAGTTTTTATTGCGAGCGCACGAAGGGCAAGAACAAGAGCATCAGTTCCTGATGATATTCCGATGCAATGTTTGACACCAAAATACTCAGCAACCTTGTCCTCAAATTCTTTCACTTCAGGGCCAAAAATCCATTGTTGATGTCCCAAACAGCGCACGATCGCAGCATCAATGTCGGCTTTCATGTAGAGGTATTCGGCTTTGAGGTCAAGCATGGGGATTTTCATAGTCATATGTCAGTGAAGAGTAAACAGTAAAGAGTAAGGAGTGACATTATTACTTCCGAAGAGTTTTTATGAGTCCTGTCAGCATCTTGTCTACTTTATCCATCAGGGCTGATATTTCACTGCACTTATCAGGTATGATGTATTTTAATCGCGTGCAGATTTCCATATACGTGTCAACTTCACTGAGTGAGCCTTGGGAAATATGAAGGAATTGAATAAATTCTTTGCTTGTGTGTCGAGCAGACCCCTCGGCTATATTAGCCGGAATCGATATTGAGGCTCTTCGCATCTGGTTTGCCAAACCATAGTCCTCATTTCGCGGCAGTTTCTCAACTATTTGATATATCTGTTCCACCAGCTCTATTGATTTATTCCAAACATCTAACTTTTTGTGAGGCTTATCCATCATAATTAACACCGTAAGACATAATGTGGGCTATCGTTCCGAAACAACCTTCAGCGCACCATTTTCTATGGAGTAATGATTGCCGCAATATGTGCATGTGGCTTTTAACCCCTCACTCTTTACGCCTGACTCCTTACCATTGAATTTCAATGTCGTTCCACATTTACACACCCACCCTACCCGCTTGGCAGGGACACCAGCAACGATGGCGTAATCGGGAACATCCATCTTAACAACGGCCCCAGCAGCTATTAATGAATACCTTCCTATGGTCGCGCCGCAAACGATAGTTGCGTTGGCCCCGATGGTGGCACCACGCTTGACTAGGGTAGGCCGAAACTCAGCTTTTCGTTCAATAAAGGCACGGGGATTATAAACATTGGTAAATACACACGAAGGACCGCAAAAGACCTCGTCTTCAAGTGTCACACCCTTATATACCGAAACGTTATTCTGGAGTTTACAACTGTTTCCGATTACAACATCTCTTTCTATACATACATTCTGTCCGATTATACAGTTTTTACCGATCTTGGCTCCACTCAGAACGTGACTGAAATGCCAGATTTTAGTACCATCGCCAATTTCTACATCGGGGTCAATGAAACTGGATGAATGGACATAATATGGTGGTTGGTGGTTGGTGGTTGGTGGTTGGTCATTCATGACTATTTTGTTTTTCCTTTTAATGATGAAATGAGGGTATTAAGCATCTTCTTAATTGTTGTGAGGTTATCGATCAGTTTAGCTGGATCAATGAGATATCCCAGTTTATGTGAGATTAAAATTTGTGTTTCTAATTCTGCTGATGAGCCAAGCGCTATATAGAGAAACTGTATGAATTCTTTAGTGCTGTTTCTTGAAAATCCCTCTGAAATGTTGGACGGTATTGATATTGCCGATCTTCTCATCTGATTGGTTAGGCTGAACATTTCTTCATGGGGAAAGCTTTTCGAAGTCTCATAAATATTTAATACAAAATCCACGCTTTTCTGCCAAACCTCTAATTCTTTAAAATCTTTCATTTCTATTCACTATCCACCAGTCACTATCCACCAGTCACCGCTTTCAAAAACGGATGATATTCACCTTTTAACCCAACAGGTTTTGCATTCCGAATCTCAAAGGCCATCTCTATTGATGGTTTTACATCTTCAAGTCCAAAGCCATTGCCTTTCAGGATTTCCTGATACGTAACTGTATGGAGGTCTGCAAAACCTTCAGAGAATTCTAATTCTTCCTGGTCAATTGTGATTGAACGATATGTTGTTTTCCCGGTATTCCTTGCAACCGCGGGAAGGTCGTTGCTATCAATCGACAAAAACCACCTTATTCTTGCCTTCTGCAACTCCAAGAATCCTGCTGCCTTCAGGGGTTCTGAAATGTGTACAATATTTGATTTAAAGCCTCCAAAAATCCACTGAAGCATGTCAAAGAAGTGGATGCCTATATTTGTTGCCAATCCACCGGATTTTGCCAAATCGCCTTTCCAGGACACAAGATACCAACGGCCGCGGGAAGTAATATATGTTAAATCGATATCATACTTCGGACGAGGGGCGAGGGGCGAGGGGCAATCAGTGGATGGTGGATGGTGGATAGTGGATGCGTCAACTTTCTGTTTAAGGGCTATGATGGAGGGATGATGGCGTAGCTGAAGAACTGTATTAACCTTCTTGCCTGATTCTTGCTCAATTTCTTTCAGTGCATCAATATTCCAGGGATTCAGAACAAGGGGTTTTTCGCAAATGGCGTCAGTGCCTACCCGGAGAGCAAAGCGAATATGCGCATCATGAAGATAATTCGGGGAAGCTATGCTAACATAATGAACTTTCCTTTCATCTCCCATACGCCTAAGCTTTTCAACATGCCTGTCAAGACGCTCAAACTCGACAAAAAAAGCAGAATTCGGGAAATAGCTATCAATTAACCCAACCGCATCATGTTTATCCATCGCAGCGACAAGGCTATTGCCGGTATCCCTTATTGCCCTCATGTGGCGTGGTGCAACAAATCCAGCCGCACCAAGTAAAACAAAGTTTTTCATTTCATCCTCATTGCATTTTTTTAACTCTATAGAATTCGAACTTAATTTCACTTCTCACCCACTCAGCGCCTTTGAGAGAGACAAGGTTTTTGATCCATTTCCTACAATCCAATTGGTGAAGGTTATCGATCTCTCCGGCTGACATACCATTTCGCCGCTTTTTCCAATCCATTCTTGACAGGGTATTCAGGGTCGTAGCCAAGAAGACTCTTCGCTTTACTAATATCTGCGAGGGAATGGCGAATATCGCCCGATCTAAAATCCTTGTAAACAGGATTAGCCTGCAACCCTTTATGCCCGGATGCTGACACAAGAGACCGAATCATCATAAAAAGTTCTGTTAGTGTGGTTCGCCCGCCATAAGCAATATTGTAGACATTGCCCACCGCTTCAGTGTTTTCCGTACAACCGGCAAGGAGGTTGGCCTGTACTACATTTTCCACAAAGCAGAAATCCCGGCTTGTTTCACCGTCACCATTGATATATATTTCTTCCCCGGTTATCAAGCCTGCAAACCATTTTGGCATAACTGCAGCGTACGGACCATTCGGGTCCTGCCGGGGACCAAAGACATTAAAATAGCGGAGTCCTATGCACTCCATCCCATAGACACGCGTAAAAACCTCAGCATATTTCTCATTTACCTGCTTCGTCACAGCGTAGGGGGAGAGAGGATTGCCGATTTGATCTTCAACTTTAGGCAGCGCCGGATGATCGCCATAGACAGAGCTTGAAGTGGCAAACACAAACCTATTAACGTTTGCGTCCCTGGCTGCAACAATCACATTAAGAAAGCCTGTAAGATTGTGTTCGTTCGTCGCGATGGGGTTCTCTATGGATCGGGGCACAGAACCGAGGGCTGCCTCGTGAAGGACAATGTTGACACCACTGCACGCTTTCCGACACGTCGCCAAATCCCTAATATCGCCTTCAATAAAGGTGAAGTTGCTCCACTGCCCGGGAGGAACAAGTGATTTAACCTCTACAAGGTTGCTCATGTGCCCGGTGAGGAAGTTGTCCAATCCAACAACCCGCTGGTTTAATTTGAGAAGGGCTTCAAGGAGGTTAGAACCGATAAAACCCGCCACACCGGTGATAAGCCAGGTTTTGGGGTTTTGTTTTAGCTTATCTTTTACATTCTCATATTCGCTCATATTTTATAGTTTCCTTTGCGGTTAATGTGGATGGTGGATGTGATAGCTCATAGTTCGTAGCTCATGGCTCATGGCAACAGAAAGATCAACCCTTAATGGATGAAATTAGCGAAAAGATCATTTTACCGATTTGATTTCCAAGCTTTTTCAGTTCAGTAAGTTGGTTTTCGTTTATCCACGCATTTTTATAGAAAATGATCAAAAGGGTAATCGTTTCAAAGAGAGAACCTCTTGCAATATATAGGAACTGAACAAATTCTTTTTTAGAATATCTTCCTTTACCTTCTGCGATATTTAGGGCTATTGACGTACTTGCTGACTCCAGTTGCTCAATAAGACGATAATGTTTCCTTTCTGTCTGAAGATTTTCGATAATATTTATAACTCTTAAGGAAAAATCAACAGCCTTCTGCCAGACTTCAAGGTCTTCAAAGCTGAATTTTGTATCATCCATGATTTTTCACTATGAGCTATGAGCTTCCTTTCATTTCTTCTTTCAATCTTCTTATATGTCCTCTCCCCAATCCCTTAACTTCGCAGCCCAACTGAAGATACCGTTTAATCTTTTCATCGTCGAGGATACCGAAGCAATCAACAACAGCTATGGGTTTTTGGGCTAAGCCCACAATCTCATCAGGATCAAGATTCAGGTATTCTTCATGACGAACAGCAAGTACAAGGACATCAATGTCTTTAAGGGCAGATTTAAGATCGTTTAAGACCACAAGATCGTTTAACCTCTTCTGATTCCTGAAAAAAACACTTTTGTTGTTATCGGGATATGATTCCTGGTTGGTAAATTCCCACCATTGCTCTACATAAGGATCGTGGACCCGTATCTCTGCACCCATCTCTGTAAGTCTGCGGATGAGTATCTCCGAACCGCTGTAACGTGTATCACCTACATCCTCACGATAAGAGGCACCGAGGACCAATACCTCTGCATTTGCTATGGGTTTGTTCATATTCCGAAGGGCATCGCGGACAAGCTGGGCCGCATGAAGTGCGCGGGTATCATTAATATCTATAGCAAGCGGTGTTATCTTAAAAATATCGTCTTCAAATCCGAGGATATGTTTATATGCCCATATACCGAGACCGCCGTCTTTTGGAAGGCAGTAGCCGCCAATGCCGGGACCGGGGAAGATCATCTTGATCGCCTTGATCACCTTCATGATGTCCACACCGTTCTGCTCGGCGAACCTGCTCCACTCATCGAGGAAGGCAAGTATGGTTGCACGGTAACTATTTTCAACAATCTTGGCCGTTTCCGATTCGATGGGGCGGTCAAGGACAGTAAGGGGGAATTTCTTAGTGTTGAGCACTTCATTCAGAAATTTTTCTACTCTCTTTCTTGACTCTTCATTGATACCGCTGCAGACACGCCAGAAATCCCTGATGGATGCCACGTAGTCGCGACCGGGCATAACCCGTTCATAACTGTGCGCAAGGAGAGGATCACTTTCGATACCACGCTGACGGAAGATCTTCTTCATAGCCGGGCGGCTTAATACGCCGGGCAATGATATCAAAGGATTCCTCCAGGGCGGTCATCTCAACATGCCCGGAACGAACATTTCCGAGCTGTGTTTTCGTATAATCGAGCTGGACATCGACTATCACGACATCCGCAAATTGCAGGACGTCATAGGTGAAGGTCGCCGTGAGGGTCTTCTTGTCGAGAACGCAGCGCCGGATCATGGGGTCTACTTCGGGATCTTCTGCTTTAACGGGAGAAATTCCCTCGTTGAGCTTTGGAATCTTCCAGTAACTGCGGAGACTGGGCCGCTGCATACCGATGACAAATTTGGAGGGAGCACCGGTATCGTCTATGGTATCGGCAACAATCGCTGCCATAACGGCGCCAACAAAACCGACGCCCATGACAACAACAATCTCCTGACCTTTTGAGTGGGCTTCGGAGACAAGCGCTTCGATTCGGGCGAGCTCCTGCTTGTAATCATCTTCGCTTGTTGGTAACGCGTATTGTGTTCCATCCGGCGCAATTGAGATATTATGGCTCATTCATTTCCTCCTTTTTTCGTTAAGTAATCGCAGATAATACATTCATTTGAAAGGCTTTTATTTTGTTGTTGTCAGGTCATTTCATGGCGGTCATTTTCGTCAACGCAAAGGAGGAGTGTCGGAGCTCCGACGCTATTTATCATTAAGAAGACAGGTGATTGCTGATGGGCCATAGGCAATGGGTTTGTAGAGTTTATAGGGTTAAGAGAAAACTGAAAATCTGGATAGTGGATGCCATGAAGGTAATGCGCATCGTGAAAGTGCAAAAAAAAACAAAGAGCAAATCTGCGGAGACCAGGTTTTGAGATTTAGCGTTTTGCGGGCTTTCGGGCGTGGGACACTCCGAATGATACCTCCTAATGCACGCAATGCTTCATTCACAGCGGTTGCATTGGGAAAAATTTGAATCACATCGGGTTCGAGAACCACCACGTTGCTTCCCTGCGCATACCGTTCGGCCGTCACTCCCCGTACCGCCTCGGAAAAGTCGTATTCCAGCCGCATTGTATCCTCATCAGAACGCGCTTGAAGAGTTTGTTTAGTTTTTTCCTTCTTCATATTGCCTCCGTTCTCGCCTGGTTGCCTGTCTGGCGCTGATCAACCGTGTCATCCTGCCCCTTTCCGCATAGGCCACCAGAAGCAGGCGCATTCTGTGCGCCATACCCAAAATGACAAACCGTTCTTCGCACAAAGAGTGGTCTGGGTCGGATATTTGCAGAGCCAATGGGTCACCGAACACGGTTGTCGCCTCTTAAACTTAAAAGGTTATCACATGCTTTTGTAAGTTATTTGCTGCTTTATCCGAATACCATTCGAAATGATAACTCACAAGTTACCTCTTTTCAGGGGGCATCGGGGAGCAGGCTCATGAATAAATAGTTCATGGCTCATAGCGTAGAGCAAAAAAGGCAAGCTACCGCCGTAGAGGTATACGTAAAACTCCATGCATGCACAGCTAATTTTGTTTGAAGAACAAATGCCGATGCTACCAATGCTCATTTTTTATGCAATGGGTATTCTATATCATAAAGGGTATTCAGGTTCAATGTTAAATTTGGATCTGGATATTCGATGCTTTGCCTCGCAAAAGAGAGAATTCTCTATTGTACTGCGCTCATCATAGACGTCATAAGCATTAAGGAGGATCAAGGGGGGCAATGTGTATGGATGCGAAAGAAAAAACAGTTTTGGATGCAATGAAAAAGGAAGGAAAACCTATGAGGCCTGGAGATATCGCCAAGAAAGCTGAAATGGACAAAACTGAGGCCTCCAAGATCATTGACAACTTGAAGAAGGAATGAAAAGTGATATCGCCGAAGCGATGCTTCTATGAGCCAGTGTAGCGAATGATCAATGGATTTTTTTGCGGCAAGAGACTGACAGGCTAACCTTCACACAACAAAGAGATGCGTAGTTTCTTAAATTTTGGTTACATAAAAAGGCTTGCAGTTTGAGTTTTCAGAAAAATAAAAAATTACGTTTTTGCATACCCTCAGAGTACCGCCCGGCGTTGTTCCATCGGAGGGGATAATACTTTCCTCTCTTATCATCTCGTGATACGTCTCGTTAAGATTCGTAACTTTCTTTTCATCCAAAAACAACGTTCCTTAATGTTTCTTAATGTTTTGTCACAAGAGAAGTAATACATCCATAGAACATATGAAAGGAGAAAACAGACATGAAGAGAATTGCTTATAGGTTTTCGGTAGACGATGAACGACACAAGGAACTGATCAACTTTCTCGAAGATTTTCCCCGGTCGGAACGGGGAAAGGTGATAATCAATGCGATCAGGGCGTATATGAAAAGGTTTCCTCTGTCTGAAATCGATACAAAAGGCAATGGCCCCTTAGAAAATGATGCAACAGCCGGAGGGGTAGACATTGAAAGAATGTTCGGCGGAGTCAGAAAGATGCTCACAGGCCGCACCAAAAACGACCCGTCATGATCAGGCTGCAATACCCTAATTTAACAATATTAAAGGAGGTATGACACATGATAACAGGCATTGATATCGGCTACGGCTACACGAAGATAGTCACTTTTGACGGAACGGATAACCATAA
>JAPLKC010000119.1 GCA_026388255.1 Pseudomonadota bacterium
CTCCGACGATCTTTTAAACGAGCTAACAAGGATCTAATTAATGGATAGACTTTCACCTCTCCTTGTGGCAAAATCTTTACTGCGTATAGGTTGCATTTTGCACAGTCTGAAGGAGGTATAAGATGGGTGTGACTGTGCGCCAGAAGCAATCAGGTAAAGATAAGCCTTGGTGGGTTTTTATCAATTATCAGGGTAGGCGTAAAGCAAAATGTGTAGGAGACAAGAAAGCGGCAGACCGGGTAGCCTCCGTGATCCGCGAGAAACTGAAGAAGAATGAATTCTCTATTATTGATGAAGAAAAGAAGGCCCCCTGCTTCAAAGATTATGCAAAGGAATGGCAGATGAGTTACTCTAAGGCATTCTGTAAGGAATCTACTGGTGACGGGTACACTGTGATCATTAACAAGCACCTTATTCCCTTTTTTTCAAGCACGCCGATTAACCAGATCAAACGGCAGGATGTGAGACGGCTGATTGCATTAAAATTCTCTGAGGGGCTTGCGGCAGGCACAATTCGTAACATTCGTTTGTGCCTGTCAAGTATTCTTTCAACTGCTGTTGAAGATGAGGTTATTCAGATGAACCCGGCAATTCAACTCGGTAGAAAACTCAAAAAGTTTCTCCAGGCAAAAAAGCGGAGTTCGAACGTAGATTTCCTGACAAGGGAAGAAATGCACCTGTTCCTTGAGAGCGTCAAAAAGCATTGTCCGGAATACTATGCCTTCTTACTCTGTGCCGCAAGAACAGGCATGAGGGCAGGGGAATTGATAGGGCTTAAGCCAGGGGATATTGACTTCAATGGTATGTTTATCGAGGTCAAAAGGGGCATAGTTCGAGGTAAAGTGACGACGACAAAAAGTGACAAGTCCCGGCGGGTCGATATGTCACAGCAACTTGCAGAGACCTTAAGAATACACTTGCTGGAGACAAAAAAGACGATGCTTAAGAAAGGATGGAAAGAGCCGCCGGAGTGGTTGTTTTATAACGAGCAGCGGAACTTTCTTGAGATCAACAATGTGAGGAAGAGGTATTTTCATAAGTGTCTCGAAAAAGCAGGTCTCCGGCGGATAAGGTTTCACGATCTTCGCCATAGTTTTGCGTCTCTTCTCATTTCTCAGGGAGAATCGCTTGCCTATGTGCGGGATCAGCTTGGCCACAGTTCAATACAAATTACAGTTGATACGTACGGTCATCTTGTTCCAGGATCGAACCGTCAGGCCGTCGATAAACTCGATGATATGCAACCAACTGCAACCCAGGCGCAACCTGATGGATTTAAGGCAGAAAAAAAGGTACTTAGTATTACGCTAAGTACCTGAATTTGTTTGGTTGCGGGGACCGGATTTGAACCAGTGACCTTCGGGTTATGAGAACAAAGGAATTAGTTTACCTCTACTTACATCTACATCTATTATCTATTATAAATCGAGGTTATACGCAATTTTCTTTACTTCCTATTTACTCTGATTTACATTAAATAACAACTCAGATGATGGGGATAGTGATGGGGATAGAAATTTAAGTGAGGAGATAGATGCCAAAACAACAGCGTTTCAAGACTGGGTATCCGGGCGTATATTATATTGTGGGAAAGACGCCTGGTACCGAAAAACCCGATAAGATCTACTACATCTATTATAGGAAGTCCGGAAAGATCGTTGAAGAGAAGGCGGGTCGCCAGTTCAAAGATGATATGACTCCGGCAAGAGCATCGTTAATAAGAGCAGAGAGGATAAGAGGAGCAAAGCCTTCCAATAAAGAGCAGAGAGAGACGGAACGCCAAAAGAAAACGGAAAAAATCAATCGGTGGACCATTGATAAGCTGTGGGGCGAATACCTGAACAACAATCCGAGCCTGAAAGGCAAGGCAACTGATATCAACAGGTATGATCTTCATATCAAACAACCCTTTGGCGATAAGGAGCCGAAGGACATTGCTCCTCTGGATGTCGATGGCCTGAGACTTAAACTACTCAAGATAAGGAAGCCTGGTACAGTCAGGAATGTTATGGAGTTGCTGCGGAGGATCATGAACTTCGGAGTGAAAAAGCATTTATGCTCTGCGCTTAATTTCACGATCGAGATGCCGCAGGCGAATAATCTCAGGACAGAAGACCTTTCTCCAGAGCAGCTCGCGAAGCTACTGGAAGCCATAGAAGGTGAAGAAAATATTCAAGCCGCCAATTTTATGAAGATTGTTTTATTTACCGGCATGCGACGAGGAGAGCTTTTCCGTCTTCAATGGTCTGATATAGACTTTGATCGAGGCTTTATTTGTATCCGAGACCCGAAAGGAGGGATCGATCAGACAATCCCACTAAATGATGAGGCTCGCAATCTTCTTATAAATCATGAGAAACAAAACAGTCTATATGTCTTTCCAGGACGAAAAGGCAAGCAACGTACCGACATTAAAAAACAGGTTAACAAAATAAAGGATAAAGCAGGATTGCCCAAGGAATTTAGAGCTTTACATGGGCTACGACACCTGTTCGCGAGCATGTTGGCATCTTCAGGACAGGTGGATATGTACACCCTCCAGAAACTCTTGACCCACAAGAGCGCTGCGATGACCCAAAGATACGCACATCTTAGAGACGAGACTATGAGACAGGCTTCAAATCTTGCCGGAGGTATTATTGGAGACGCTATAAAGAAAGAGGAAAAGGGATAAACACCAGAACCGAAAGTCGAAAAAGCCGCAAAGAAAAAATAAATAAAAATAATTTTTCATCAATAAAACCCTTATAATCGGCAATACCCCTTGTGTACAAATCGATATGTAAGTTGAATGTTTGGGTGAACTATGTATGTGTTTAAGTGCAGCATCTGATGTTTAAGTAGACTATCTTGATCTGGAATAATTGTTTCTTATTAGATACATATATATATCTTTTTAATAACTATATCAATTGGTTATGTTGACAATATTGTATTTATTGCTATAATATAAAAAAGATGAGGAGGTGATAGCATAAACAGATAAATTTGTTAAAAACCAAAGAGACATAATCCGTTAACTCGTGATAGTTATCAATTCAATAGAGCTATTCGGCTCACATCTCCACCATTTCTAATAGTTTTACCTAATTATTTTAGTCTTTTATCATAATTTTAAGCGGCGGTAAGCTGCGATGAAAGCAATTTTATGAGGCAAGATTGCCCCTAACTTTTTCTTTCGGAGGGTTTTAACGTGGATACAACAGTGCTTTATAGGAATGAGAGGGAAATCGCAAAACTGACAGGAATTTCCTTGTCGAGTTTGCGCAATAATAGATCCTTAAAGAGGGGTCTTCCCTATATCAAGATAGGGAAAAGCATAAGATACAATATGTCAGATGTAATTAACTATTTAGAATCACATAGGATTGTAACAAAGGAGATATAGACATGAATGAAACAAAAAATAAAGGAAAAGAAAATGATCAAGCCTGTGGTGGCTGTACTGTTACCGCTTGTTACAGAACAAACAGCGAGGACTGCTATCTTAATTGTCCTGCCGATCCAGCATTTATCAACTTTGAATATGACGAAAAAACGCTGGATTATTTTCGTGCAACCCTAGAAATAGGGCCACTTTACGAGTAAGATCACCGTCCCCACCTTGCAATGGTGGGGACTTACAAAAGGAGGAAGTAAGATGTATTTTTCAAATAATCAACTTTTCAACGGAAAAGATAGTTTAGCCAACAGCAAAAAGGCAATCATAACTTCAACCATTGAAGATACCGATGCAGCCATTACTAAGGGTTTCGGGGCTATCATGATCACCGCCCCTATATTCAGTATAGAGGAACAAAAACAATTAAAGGATGTTTTAAAAACAATTCAGACGGTATACTTTCCCGTCACAAAGTCAGACCAGGCAAGTGTTAAAAACTGTATCGATATCGGCAAAACACTTTCCCTTATCGACAAAACAGTCTTTATTGCAGAAATTCCGAAACTGCCTGGGGCTCAAGATATCTCTCTACAGTCCTATTTCTCTAACCACACCGCAGCAGACTTCACAACTCTACTTGCTCATGCCGAATCCCTCGTTGATGTCCTCATCAAAGGAATACCGGCGGACTTCATCAGAGCAGAACAGGCTATCAGGTCTAATATTGCGCCGCTCCTCGCACAAATGAGCAACACGTCAGCTCAGTATTATGTTGATGTTATAAGGAAAAAATTAAAAACTTCGGCAAAGATTATCAGTCAACTCGTTGAGGACGCAAAAAAAACCCAAAAGAAAGAGAACAAAAAAGCTCCTGAGATAGAGGCAAACCCAGCAATGCTTGAGCTTGCAATGACAATCGCGCACGATCCTCAACTGCTCAAAAAAAGAATCGACGTTATCAACAGTACAGGCGTTGTTGGCGAAAGGGCAGTTCTCGCAATGTACGCGGCCGCTATAGACAGCAGGTTGATCCTCCAGGGAAATTCAAAAAGTCCTCAAATCGTAGCTTTACAAGCCACTGGACATTCGGGTAGCGGTAAATCTTTTTCGCTCTCTTCCACCCTGACCTTTTTTCCGGAAGAAAGTTATTTTGAATTGAGCGGCGCGAGTCCGAAGGCGTTGCTATACCTTCAGGAAGGGCTTGCGCATCGTTGTTTGATTTTCAGCGAGGCCCAACCCCTCCAGGGAGAAGAAGATGGTCAACTCAAATATATGGTTCGCAGTCTTCTTAGTGAGGGGCGCGTAAAATTTATTGTTACAACAAAAAATGAAGACGGAGCTTTTGTTGCAGAGGAAGTAATAATCGAAGGTCCTACAAGCTTTATAACGACAAGTACGCTGGAGACAGAATACCAATTACAGGACAGAATACTCGTTGTGCGCACGGATGACAGCATACAACAAACTAAAGGTGTGGTAAGAATGGAAGGTCTGAATCGGGCAAAAAAGACTGTGAGAGCTGATGAATCGGTTATAGATGCTTGGAGAGCCTTCCATGGAATGCTTGATCCCGTGCAGGTTGTAATCCCTTTTTCACCGGACATTTCCGAGCATATTATAAAAAATGATAAAATAATTATTGCCGCTAGACGGGCCTTCAACAAGGTGATGAACGTCATACAGACCATCACTTGTGTCTATCAACATCAAAGACAGAGAGATTCTGAAGGTTGGGTAATAGCTAATATGGCCGACTATTCTATGGCACTCCAGATCGTAAAAACAGCATTTGATGAGAACATGGGAGGCATAAACAAGACAACAAATGAGAGGCTCGAATATATAAAAGCTAATGGCCCTGTATCTCCGAAGGTTATTGCTTCCTCTTTCGGTGTCTCAAGAGTGGCAATTTCAAATTGGACAAAAAATGCAGTAGCCGACAACCTTATTGTGTGGGTTAAGGCGAACGGAACAAACTTCGTAGATGATAAATCGATGAGAGCGGCAAAACGGTCAGGGCAGGCATACCTGATTGCAACGATAACCGTTGAGCAGGGAAATACAAACCTGCTTCCCACGCCTTTTCAACTAACGAATGATGCAAGATGGGATAAAGATGGAGACTTAACCAAGCTTTACGATTTAAAGCTCGAACCCGCCCAGAAAACACAACAGGCTCTTGTACAAACTCCAACTCCAGTTCTTACTACTCCATCAGTGCCTTTCCCACCTTTTCTAAAACTCCCCGATGCAAGCGAGAACACATACGATTCTCCACCGACTCCCGCTGAAAATCAGGATATTACTGATATAGAGAGTATGGATACAGCAACCTATGCGCTGAATTATTTGGGGATAGACCTCGGAAGTTGCAAAGACGTAGAATTCGAAGACGAGGAACCTGATCCATCCTCAGACGAAGGCCCAGGCTACGAAAGCATTTTTTGAAAATAATTAATTCCGTGGGTGATAAGGGGTATGAAGGAGGTGTTAACCCCCTCCCTTAACACCCAAATCCATTTAACACATTAATATTATTAATATATTTTTTGGTGTTAAGGTGTTAAGGGGAAAATGGGGGGGTGGAAGGATGAAAATTTGAAAGGGTATAGGTAGGACAGAGTTAGCAAGAGTATGTTGAAATTCATTTTCATAAATAGAATTTTCGTTGTCAGTAGCAATCAACCCGGCAACGGAATTTATTCTGTACTTGAGGCAGAATGAAATGGCAATATTAAATTGTACAATATGTAATACTCTCTCTTGAATCTTTATCTATATACAAGATGCCTGTGATTGCAGAAAGATACGGAAGTACTTATGTAAACTATACTATAGAATAGTAATATTAAAATATAATTTATATTGTATATATATCTATACATATATAATAATGTTAATTAGAATAAGATCATTGATACTATTGATTATTGTATAATAATTATTTTTAATAATAATTGATATATACAATTTTATTGTACTAATATAGTTATTAAATAATATATATTATATATAATATAATAAGATTATATATTATATATCTAATTAAATAGATATATAATATTAATGAATAAGTATATATATTTAAATATTTATATTTCTATAGTCTTGGCATTTCATTTCAGTTTCCTTCAGAAATTAAAATAAATATTATCTGTATTGATATAACTATAAATACTAATATTACTTATATTTATATTCATTATATATTGGATAAGATTGAATATATTTATTCTTCTATTATTGAAAATTCTAAAAGATATTTCAATATAGTTCTATTCCTGTTTTCCAGATAATCTCCGCCTTAGTTACTAATTCTACATCACTGGAAACTCATGCCCATTAAAATTTTACCCTTCATTTTCCCATTTTTGGGGTTAACACCTTAACACCCAAAATATTTATAATAATTATAATATGTTAGGGGATTTTAGGTGTTAAGGGGGCACCTTAACACCGGGTTATCACCCATTATCACCGTTTTATGGAATTTTTTATTCCAATATTTTACAGGTTTGATTTTCATTGACCCTTACCGGTCCTTCTATTCCAGATGGATCGGCAGAAATCTACTGAAATCACCGTCCATGAGGAATATATCATTGGAAAAATGATTCAGCAGATTCAGTTTTGATTAGGAAGATTATTCAGAATATATTCAATTGCATACATATTTTCTATTTCTATGTACAATCTTGCCGATAAAAATCTATATACCAGAGCGTTTTCTCAAATTCTCTTTTCACAAACGTAATGATTCGCCTATCTCACGGTAGAGCGCTAGACTACCGGTTTAGTTAAAGGTGCTACATTTCTCATATTTTTGAGTCATGGAATGAACTCTCTGGAAGATTTGACGTTTTCTTGCAAAAATCCTCTTGCTTTTGTATATGAGGATGATTACAATATTTACAAGGTAGAGAATGATCTCTGGCCGGTAAAATACTCATAGGAGGTGAGAGAGCGGTACATAGACACAGAAAACAAGAATAAAGTATCACCAATTCAAACATAGTCACATTGTCAATAATTTTTAATTCGAAGAGTTTTATTCAATTAATTTACATAGAGAAGTAAATAATTTCGTAGCATAATTTGTTTCACATTGATCAGCTCTGCCCATGGGGCAGGCATAAAAAAGAAAAAAAGGAGGCCAAACATGGCTAACAATACTAGAAATGCAGCAGCAGTAAAGGAAAATATAACGACGAATAACGAAATGCTCACCCCCGACAACCTGTCGATGAAGTTGCTTAGAAAAACTGTAAAAGCGGCAGGCCTGGATATGTTAGATGATAATCCTTTGACGGTAGTAATAGGTCATCCTGTGGTTATTGAGCACGACCCAGAGGCCAAGAACATAATTGGATTTTCAACTGCCCTCAAGTTCAAGGAGGGCTATACCATGCATGAATACTTGGAGTGTGCAAACAAGATCAACCATATGCGCATTATCAAAGCACTCGTTCTTGATGAGAAGGACCCCCATCTTGTCATTAGCTTTGATTTTCTTATAACTGGCGGCATTACCAAGAAAGCATTCATTGGCACGCTCGCACAGTTTACTGCAATCGCTCTTCGCACCTATATGGATAACGAACACATTGTAGGATAGGCAGGAGCAACAGAGGCCGGAATCTTTATGGTTCCGGCCTTTTTCTATTTAAAGAGGTTTTTGCCAATACATTTACAGTTCAGAAACATACCCCTTATTTGTCAGCAGCAGATTCTGCTTCCTCGACAGCCTCTTGATCTGTCTCTCTCTTTTTAACGCTTCAGACAGGGTTGAACAGCCTTCAAAATAGACGAGTTTCATCGGCCGCCTTCCGCTTATGTACCTTGCTCAGCTTCTGGTGTTGTTATGTTCATGCAATCTTTTTTTAATGTTCTTAGTGCAGCCGGTATAAAGGGTCTTATCGGAGCATTCAAGGATATAGACATAGAATGAAGAACTTTTCATAAATATATTATTGACAGTCCAGACTATTCTCACCAAATGATTTATTCGGTTTCAAATAGCCTAACTGAAAGTAATTTTCAATGAATGCCGAATCCTCTCTGGATTCTGTCGATATCTCTATTTCTCAAACAATATCAAAATCTTCCTTATATCTTTTCAACATCACATGTTCATAAGCTGTTTAATAGTGGTGAAAACAGATCTGTAACATCTCAAAATCATATACTTCTTTACCAGATTGCCTATATTTCAAGCTTTATAAATATCCTTGAAATTACAAGTTGTTAACGTTGTCTTACAAGATAAAGCTCTTTTATCTCCATTTTCATATATTTAGTAATATCTGCATGTTACAGATGCAGTAATTTTCACAATCTATAAATAAGCGATATTTAAGGGTTTGCAAGGTGGCCTTAAAAGAGATAAAAAAAGAAGTTTTGTTAGCGGCAGAAGATTACAGATAGTTCAAGGAATTTGTATTGATATGTTGAGGAGTTGATGTGCAAGCAGAGTTTTGCCGATACTTCTATTTTAGAAAATGTGGCGATGATATGTTGAAAACATCGTCCATGGGGAATATGTCAATGGGAAGGTGATGAGGTGAAGATTCATTTAAAAGAGATTTTGCCGGTCAAATATCAGGATTTATCTTCTTATTTCTCCAGTAGATTTGTTACAATACAAATACAACATTTCTTATCAATGGAGGTCACATGAAACAATTTTTTTTTATTACCACATCTATTCTCTTTCTTGTTTCAGTAATTGTTTTTCCTATCCATTGTTTCGGTATGGCTAACCCTGCATCAGTCAACTGTATAAATAAAGGTGGAACTCTTTCTATACAGAAAAGAGGTGATTTGGGAGAATATGGCATCTGTATATTCGAAGACAACCGTCAATGTGAAGAATGGGCCATGTTCAGAGGAGAATGTCCGGTAGGTGGTGTAAAGATTACGGGCTATATAACTCCTGCTGCAAAATTTTGCGTGATTACCGGTGGAACATATACTCCCACTGGTGATAGTGGTACAGAAAAAGAAGAAGGGAGTTGCACCTTTAAGAATAATATATGCGACGCCTGGGAATACTATAATGGGAAGTGCAATAAGAAATGATAGAAGCCCCATGATTATTCGTTATCGGCGTGACCTTCAAAAGATATCTTGCCGATAACTTTTTATTTTCACAATTGCATCTGATAAAATAGCCTTTGATTCAACAAAGAATTTTGCCGATAAATAACATGGTCCCATACAAAAGCGCTTACTATTCAATGGAATTCATCGAAGAAGATGAAAAGATAATCGTATTATTTTATAATGATCAGGGTGAACTGATAGCAAAAAGGGATTTACCGAAATATACTACTGTTGCAAATCATATTGAAAGGAACCGGCAGAACTGATGGATAAAGCTACCCTTGATAACAAAGATAAACTTATCAAGATCATCAAAGCTCTTCTTCATACTGATGAGGATCTCAATTTTCTTATTCATTTAAAAAAAGAAGACCTTGAAAAACTTGCATCTATTGTCATGGCAAGAACAGATATTACGGATTAAATAAAGAATGGAATATCAATAATCATGTCATTATGCAATTTATTTGACAAACTATCTTAGACGGTAAATAATTGAATATTATTTTGATTTTCAGTCTCTGGACATAACATATGATTGCAATAACATCCGAAACCATCAAATATTCAGCATTGTTCATCATTGCATTACTTTTTTTCTCCTCTATCCCTGCCTCTGCTGAATTAAAAGCATTTGAAAAAGAATATACCTATCAGGCCAGTGAATTCGACAGTAAGGCCTCAAGCAGGACCATTGCACTGGAACAGGTAAAGAGGCTTCTTCTGGAGGAACTGGGAAGTTACCTTGAAAGCAGCACAGAGGTAAAGGACTTCCAGTTAACAAAGGATAGAATAGTCGCCCTATCTGCCGGTGTTGTCCATACTCATGTAATTGATGAAAAATGGGATGGAAGAAACTACTGGCTCAAAGCTGAAATTAAGGCTGATCCGGAGAATGTTGCACGCTCATTGGATACCCTCCGGAAAGACCAGAAGAAATCTGACGACCTTGAAGAGATAAGGAGAAAATCAGATCAGTCCCTCAAAGAAATTGAGCGTCTGCAAAATGAGGTGACATCACTGAAAAATGATATAAAGGCCAAGGAAACATATAATAAAAATGTGGAAACCTTGAAACAGGATAAGAACGTGCGAAATATTTCGGCTCCTAAGGCAAAACCTCAACAAGTGAAGAATCAGGCTGCAACTGCTAAACCATCTGCCGCCGAGTATAAATACTATGCCTCAAACAAATCAAAGAAGTACCACTATCAGTCCTGCATATATGCACAGAAGATCAACCCTTCAAATCTTGTTTCTTTTAAATCCGCCAATGATGCAAAGGCACAAGGATATGTTCCATGTAAGGTATGCAAGCCGCCTCTTGCCGATTAAACAAAGGAGATACCATGATTAAAGCCATCACGATATGCTCATTATTGATTTTCTTTACCTCTGCAATATCTTCAGCCCAATGCAAAATTGAATCATACTTCAGCCCCTACGATAACATTGAAAGCCTGATCGTAAAAAGATTGTCTGAAGCCAAGGAATCCATCAATTGTTCTCTCTATGGAATAACAAACAGGAAGATAACCGCTACCCTTATAGATAGAGTATCTAATGGTATTAATGTTACTCTCTGTCTTGATAAAACACAGAGTGCAGGAAAAAACAGCACCTATAGAGAACTGGAAAATGCAGGTGTAGAAATAGTTATCAAAAAGACTGGTGTCCTTGAACATAACAAATTCTGTGTTATTGATAACGAGAGAGTGATTATGGGGAGCTGGAACTTCTCTGAAAGTGCACAGAAACAGGATAACTCGGAAATTGATATCTCAGAATGTGCCGATAATATAAAACGTTTCAGGGATGCATTTGAGAGGATATACCAGAGAGATAGGTAGGGGTTATGATTTTGTCAGAAAGGTTTGTCAATTATTGAAATGAAAAGAAAAGTCTGGATGCCTGCTCCTCCAAAGAAACTGAGAATAAAGCCATCAGAACTGATCAAAACAGCAGTAGAGAATAAGGCGGATGAACTGGTTCGCGCCGTTCTTAAATCAAGATATATTCAACCACCTCCGGAGAATCCACAGTATAATTACATTATAGACATTTATACAAAATGGCACGGCAGTTATTTCTACTTCTATGCCATCTATTGCTGCCCTTTCCCTAATGCAATTTCACCAACTTTTGATTCAGGATTTGCAAGAATGGAATATATCGGCAAGAATCAGTTCGGTCTCTCTTATATGCGCCATACCGGACAATGGTGGGAAATTTATTCAGAATTATCTCTGGATGAATGTCTGATAAAGATCAGGGATGAAGAACATTTTGGGCTGTGAAAGGATGGTTTAGCGATAATTCATGCAGGCAATGATATGACAAAAACACATACAGGGCTCATTAGAAATGGATAAAGATCGTCTTGACAGGAAGAACTGATTAATAGTCAAATATTGAAGGAGAACACAAATTTTGAATACATATGAATTTCCCTCAATTTATCTTTTTCATACCTAAAGTGTTCTTATTCATAAATCTAATGAGGTGGTTATATGGACTTGAGAACTTTTCAAACGATGGAAGCGCCGGAATTAAGAAGCTATATTGAGTTCTTATTATGGCATTACAGGGTTGTTGATGGATCCTGGTTTCTCAAAGTAGAGGAAGAGTTTGATCAGCCTACCGCTGCACGTCTTACCGAAAGTATCTGGAGACACATACCAAAAATGGCAGCAAGAGATCTGGTAAAGCGTTTTGATATTAAGGAAAAGGGGTTGAAAGGTTTTGCCAAAGCCCTTAAGTTTTTCCCCTGGACAATTATAGTGGGATATGAGATTGAGGAAAAGGAAAACGAGGTGATTATAACTGTAGCTCACTGTCCTGCACAGGAAGCCCGGTTAAAAAAAGGTATTGGAGAAAATACATGTAAAGAGATGCATAAAGGTGAGTTCACAGCCTTTGCCCATGAGATCGACCCCGACATCAAGGTCGAGTGTGTCTTTGCGCCTCCCGACCCTCATCCAAGTGATACTTTTTGTAAGTGGAGATTTACCGTTTAACACCAATTTACCTTGGTAATATAACTTCAAGGTTACCAGTGAATCCCAAATTGGTTGTCTCTTGACGGATGTTTAACTAAGATTCAGAATGAGATACCATCTATAATCATTTGCATATAAAGGATTAGATTGCCACCCCATTTATCTCATCATTCAGAACCTTACTCAACCTGAAAAGTAAAACTCTTCTTGCCGTTATCTCCATTGCTTCGCTTGTCTGTGGATTTCTTCCTCTTCTGGCTCTTTTTTGTTTTACTATGAACTTGCCGAAACCGGAAATCTTTACGCCCTCATCTTTTGCAAGTGCTTCTTTAATAACTTCAAAGAATTTGCCTACTATATCGTAACATTCCTCTTTCGTAAAACCCAGTTTATCGTATACGTTATTCGCAATATCTATCTTCGTCATGTTTTCTCCTGAGAGTACAAGATTGTTTTTTGTTATTTTTTAACCATATTGGAAACATATCCGTCAATGATTAACCGACTATTATTATTAATTGTTTCAACAAAATAATCTTGCCGCTATCTCCTAACAAATGTTTTTCTATGTTTCAGAATCAAATCTATTTTATGATATATTTATTCAAATCATGTACGGTATTACACGAATAGATAATGACAAATCGCATACCCATTCATGGGTAGTAACCATATCCAGAAAAAATAAGAAATATTTTGGTTCTTTCAGTGATGCTACATATGAGAGTAAGAAAAAAGCTCTTGCCGCTGCAAAGAAATATCGTGATGAAATTCTTTCCCTATATGACCCTCTGACTCTAAAAGAATTCTGTTCTATTGTAAAACGTAATAGTAAATCCGGCATATCAGGAGTCTGTCGCTATAAAAACAATGAACCTGATAAAGAAGGTAATTACCGCTGGTATTGGATAGCCACCTGGTCACCTGAACCTGGAAAGACAAAGCAAAAGAAATTCTCTATAAATAAATACGGTGAAGAAGAAGCGTTCCATAAAGCTGTATTTGCAAGGAAGGAAGCACTGGAAAACATAAAGGGTTATTTCGATCCTGGGAGGAAAAGCAAATGAGAGAAAATGAATCCGCGAATAAGAAATCAGACAAGGTTATAAAAGCAATAAGGGCAGCATCTGCTATCATTGTTTTTGGAATACCTTTAATAACTGGAACAGCTTTAATGATCGGTTATGGTGCCTACAATATTTACAAGAAGATAAAACGTTAGGGATATATATGAAAATCTATTTTGCCCATCCATGCTTTACACCAGAACAGAGAGAGTTTAAGAAACAGTTTCTTTCCAAGATTTCTGCCGGTTTAATGCAGAATAATTTAAATAACGATATTATCATAATAGATCCCTTTGAGCATACTCCTGTAATTGAAGATAATACAGAAACTAAGCTGAAAATGGCTGAAACTGTCAAGATAGAATGTATAAAGCTTCTTGAAGAATGCGATATTGTTGTTGCCATCACAGATGATAATGATACCGGCACAGCCTTTGAAGCAGGTTATGCACATGCAGTCAATAAACCTATTATATTGATTTCTCAGGAGAGTTGTTCATCGGCAAATGCCATGTTGATAGGTTCAGCAAAGGTAATGGTTAATAATATCCTGGAAGATAGTGGAATGGAAAAGTTGATAGGGATGATAAGATTCTTTTATGATACATGGAAAGCTTCACAGAAGAAGCCGGAGAATAATTGAGAAGGGAGAGCTACAATGCTGCCAATATCCTCAAATCTTTATATTCAACACAGGCAATCCTATTCTTTGTATTGTATTTTCGCCTTTAAAAAGTTCTGTCTTTCTTTTTGGAACATCCCCCCTTTCTCCTTCATGCTGTACCTGCAGTTTTGCCGGTAAGCTCGATCCATGTTGAATTACATGTTTCCCGTATTTCTCAGACATTGCATCAATAGCGCAGTAGATTTTAGACATCTTTTCAATTCTTACAAGGTCATCAAAAAGCGTCATCTGTTTTCTGCCTTCAGGTACAAGACCGGCAAGAACAACACCTGTCTGACGATAAAGAACGTCATGTTTATAGATATGATTGAATCCCTCTCTTAAGACTGTAAATATATCGGCAGGATATGATGTAGGAGAGCTTAACTTTATTTCCACGGCATTGTCTTTGAAGTCCTGTCCTCTCAAAAAGATGATCAGTCTCATGGCTGCAAGCATATGGCGTCTTGCCTTGATGCATGCATTTTCAAGGTTCTTTGAAAGCTGAGCATAGACAAATGTCTCATCATTGCTTGGAGGCGTAAAGGTTTTTGCCTTGCTTATTGACTGATAGCTATTTTTTGATACTGCAACAACAGGGTTTATACTTCTTCCGTTAAGCTCATGCCATATTTCATGATGGGGCTTGTGGAGATATCTCTTTATGAAACCTTCATCCTTTCGGGCAAATTCGAGAGCTGTGGTTATGCCAAGTTTACAAAGATATGCTGCTGTGTTTGGGCCGATACCCCATACATCCCCAATTGGCATATTCAGATAAAGATGTATATCATGGCCGGGAATTATAGTTAATCCTTCAGGCTTACTGTACTTTGAACCTATCTTTGCCAGCACCTTTGAAAGACTTATGCCGATTGATACGGTAATGCCAAGCTCTTTTTTTATCGTATTCTGTATGTTTCCTGCTATCAATTCATAAGAACCGTGATAAAGCTGTCTTAATCCGGTAAGATCTACAAATGCCTCATCTATGGAATACTCCTCTACATCAGGCGAGAATCTTCTAAAAATATCAAACATCCTGACAGAGAAAAGGCTGTATGTCTCATAATCTGAGGGAAGTATGATGGCATCAGGACAAATCTGCTTTACTTCAAAGGTTCTCATACCTCTTTTTATGCCCCTTGCCTTGGCTTCATAACTTGCAGCAGATACAATTCCTCTTTCCTTGCCGGTAACAACGGGCTTGCCTTTAAGCTGAGGATTAACTGCCTGTTCGCATGATGCAAAGAAGGAATCGGCATCTATATGGAGGATTGCTCTCGGCCACGAATGGATTGTCAACGGCTGAGACATATTTACTTATACTTTCTTATTACTGCCGTTACCACACCCGCTATTTTGAGTTCGTTTTTAGGCTTGATAGGTTTATACTTCGGGTTTGCAGGTATCAGTGTTATGCTTTCTCCTCTTTTCCTGAGGTATTTCATGGTCCATTTGCCATCCACCTCTGCAATCACTATATCGCTGTTTTTGGGAGTCTGCCCTTTGTCCACTATTACCATATCACCTGGCAGGATACCGGCATCGGACATGGAATCTCCAGAAACTTTCAGCATGAAGGTGGCAGTCGGGTTATTAATAAGCAGTTTATCCAAGGAAATGGTATCGGCAAGTTCTTCCTCTGCAGCTGTAGGAAATCCGGCCTCCACTGTACCAAGCATCTTAACGGAATTGCCGATGGATTTTGGTATGAGCCTGCCCCTTTCGTCTTTATCAAGTACATTCATTTTCTGGAGTGAACTTACAAGCTTTGAGACTGCATTCTTAGACTTCAATCCTGTCAGCTCTGCTATTTCGGAGAAGGTGGGCATTCTGCCATGCTGATTGTAAAAAAGAGTTATGTCTTTGATCCTGGTCTTTATCGTGTCGGCATAGGGAGATGATCTCATGGTTATATTATAAGTGAACGATAGTTCACCGTCAAGTGATAATTGATATCATCCGTTATATATCACTATTTCTCACCCCCGATGGTCGCCATGCAGGAGAAATAACCCCTGGACCATTTTCCTGGGTGATTGTTGACGCCAATGTGACGGTATGCTCGCCGAATTTGTCATTAACGGTATCAACGGCCTTTGTAAGGGCAGCTTTCTTCTCCTGATTTGTTTCTTTAAAGAGAAGCATCTGATCACTATCTTTTCCAATAGATGACAGAGAAATGCCAAGAAGTCTTATGCTTTTATTGAGGTGAATGCTATTGAGAATAGCAACTGCAGATCGGTAGATTTTGCCGGTATCGTTTGTGTAGGCAGGCAAAGTGGTCTGTTTTGAAAAGGTTTTAAAATCTGTATACCTGACAGTGAGGGTGATCTTTTTGCCTTTATGACCATATCTTCTCGCCCTTCGCCCGACTTTTTCACTCAGTCTGAGGAGACAGCTTGTGATTTCTTCATGTTCCCATATGTCTTTCGGGAGAGTAACGCTATGGCCTATAGATTTTGGTTCAGAAGAAACTATCTCTAAGGGCCGTTCTAATTTTCCGTTACCCATATCTTTAAGGCGTTCTCCAATAATACCAAACTGTTTGGTCAGAAGAGAAAGGGGTGCTCTTCCAAGTGCACCACATGTTGTAATACCCATAGTCCGCAGCTTCTCTTCAGTATGAGATCCAATACCCCACAGCTTTTTCACCGGAAGTGTCTCAAAAACAGATGTTACCATATCCTCATTTATCCATAGAAAACCATCGGGTTTTGCAAGGTCACTGGCCAGCTTGGCGACAAGAATATTAGGCCCCATACCAACTGTACAGGTAATTCCAAGTTCTTTCTTTACCGTATCTTTTATAGTCCTGGCCAGATTTTCAGGGCTGCCCAAAAGGTGATATGAATTGGTTATATCGAGAAAAACTTCATCAATCGAGTAGATCTCGGCATCAGGAGTAAACCGGAGGCAGATTTCTTCCAGCCTTTTGCAGACTTGGGCGTACTTCTTGTTATTCCCTATTACAAAGATTATATGCGGACACAGCTTTTTTGCCTTGTAAGTGGTCATTCCTGTTTTAACCCCATATGCCCGTGCCTCGTATGAAGAGGTTGTTATTACTGTTCTCTCTCCGGCGCCGATAACAGCAATGGGCTTATCTCTTAATGTGGGATTGTCACGTTGTTCTACGGAAGCAAAGAAGGCGTCCATGTCAACACATACAATTATCCTCGCCATGTGAGATTATATCAAAATTCTGAATAAAGAAATAGTCTGGAGACAAGATATGATATAGCACTTATTGGCAATGTGAATTTGTCATTTATGGACCAGATTGATTATCATTTCTGCCATTGTATTGATTTCGTGGTTAAATATTCCTGCGCTTCCTTGTGACCCAATCTGGCAGCAGCAACATAATCTCTTAATGCATTTTGGTAGTTCAGCTTTTCATATGCTTTACCACGCTTATAATAAGTGTCGGCATCTTCAGGATTGTTTTCGATAATACTGGTGTATATAGCTATCTCATCTTTTCTGTTCATGGCAGCACCGGATAGTGCTTTGCCTTCTTCTCTTATCCTTTCTATTCTGTATTGCAGGTTTGGATGAGAATCAAATATGCCTGTCCTGTCTGTATCGCTGATGTTCTGAGAAATTGCGTAAGTCTTGAGCTTTTCCAGGGCACGGATATATGCGTCCGGTTCTATCCCATAAGACTTCCCTATCTTAACAGAATCCTTATCAGCATCTTCCTCCTGAGACCTGCTGTATGCCTTTGTAACCACGGGATTGATGAGCAAGTTTGCATATCCTACACCCGGAAGAAATGCATTTGCTATTTGGAAAGCTGTGGAAATAGCCTGAGAAGCAGCAACCTGTTTTCCTACATGACCAAGTTTGATATGGGCATCCTCGTGAAGCATAATGGCGGCAAGTTCTTCGTCATTCATCCTTTCAATAAGCCCGTTAAATATGATTAGTTGTTTTTTTGCGGGAGAGACAAGAGCGTTGGGTACATTGCTGTCCGCAATAAGTATTGAATATTTTTGTGCAGATATTTCACGGAGGGGGTAACGGTCAATAATAGTCTTTATTCTCTTATATGGTTCAGGATTATTTCTGGTATCAAGTACGGCCAGTTGGGATTGCGTAGCACATCCTGTTAATAAGATGAGAATAATTATAAGTTTTTTCATAAATGCACCATGTCTCCCCATTGCACTAAAACCATTTAAAGTGTAAAGGATAATAAATATTATGACAAGCGCTTGCGTTGAGAGACAACAATAATTCTTTGTCCACTGGATTAGGCAAATGAATTTGTGCAATTTCAAGTCGCCCGGGAATCTTGAAATATAACGGCAAATTGTTGATAGATTCCAGCAAAAAGGTACAACATGAAATTATGCCTAATAGGCAAAGACATTCCCATCTCTTATTCTGGAGATATTCTGCAGTCATTTCCGGTCATTCATAAACTACCATTAAGATTGATGATAGATGAGTTTCTGAAACGTCTTTCACTCCGTAATGTGCAGCAATGACCAGTGCAAAAATTAAAATTGCCTTTTATTAAGAACACCTACAAAACGGTAAGATTAGTGAATTATAATTTCGAGAATTACCGCTAGAAAGGCGGGATAACGAACGCTTCAGCCGCGCGACGTACGAGCGTCGGTAAGCGAATTGTTAGAGCATCGCACGCATATGTATTTATTGTTCAATTTCCATCCCTAAAAAACTTTCCGGAGTAACGATGGGTTCTTTGGGAAGTAATTCATATGCGTATTATGTGAGCTCCTAACACAA
This sequence comes from Pseudomonadota bacterium, assembly GCA_026388255.1. Classification (NCBI taxonomy): domain Bacteria; kingdom Pseudomonadati; phylum Pseudomonadota; species Pseudomonadota bacterium. Next base: position 18,979 of record JAPLKC010000119.1, read on the forward strand.
CAGCTTCTTGTGGATTTGTCAGATTTCTTCCGACATAGTCTCCAGCGCGGTTTGAATGTCGGAAAGAATTTCATCGGTTTCCGCAAACAACAAGCTCATCAAATAACGGACAACCATTCATACAAGCCGAACGGTGGCAGCACGTCCCACAGCGATCCGAGCTGAAGTAACTTCGAAACGCTCCCATGTTTCGAGACTTTATCCAAATGTCCAGGAGTGTAGTCTCGTTGTCCAACTGATCGCCTCCCGCCAAGCCACTCTGGAAAGAACAGGGATATACTTTCAGATCCTCCGACACGTACATCGAGAATCTAGCTGCGTCGCAAGCGTCAACCATTGAAGTGTTGGTATTCGTGCGTGCAAACACTCCGCTTACGCAACATGCGTCAAAACCAACCTTCAATTTCCTCTGAGGCGAGGTAGCTAATCTGAAAAACTCTTCCAGCCTTGTACTGTGTCGCAATAGCTTTTTCTCAAACACTTTTCGACCAGATGGTTTGTAGTTCAGAAGAACAATGGCGTTAATGCCCCTCAGGAATTCGGGTGGCTCATTGAGCCAGTCTATTGCAGTGTCGATGCTGACGGCGTCCAATATGAAATGAACGTTGGTCTTGATACCGTTGTGGATAAGTTTCTTGATTGCATTAGAAGTTTCATCGTACGGTGGGTATGCAGAGATAGCCACAGCACCGCAATGCTTGCGCGTGGTTTCGAGGATTTCATCACTCAGGCCACGACCGTTCGTAGTGTAGTTCGGAACCACTCCTTTGGAAGCGGTGTACTCAAGGATTTCAACGAAGTCTGGATGTTGGTTAGGGTTGCCTCCCCCCAGCGCTACTTGAAACGTCCCCATATCTGCTGCCTGATCAATCACACTCTTGTAGTCATCCAGCGCCATGTGTTCACCACGCATAGCCGAGCATTTGTAGCAAAATGAGCAGTCTTTATCGCACCAATTCGTGATTGAAATGTCCATAAGCTCAGGCCCGTGTGGTGACCAGAACGGGTCTTTACACCCCTTATCTGGGACCCGTGCAAAGAAGCCGGTATCTGGATTGAAAAACGACGTATAACCCAAGCTCTTGTAGCGATTGGCTTTTAGCATACAATTACCAATAATTGTTGTAGGCGTTGATGTAGAAGCGGTCTGACTCGATCTCAAACATGGCCATACACAGAAGCGATTCCGCAAGAGCGCCGTCGCTGCTCAGCGCTGATGTGACGACGTTTTTTCCCTGTTCAATCGCATCTTTCATCTTCTCGATAACCTCGGGAGTGAACTCATGTGATCCTGCAAAGCTGTCAGCGGCCTCTTTTGTCGTGATTTGTTCTCCGTGGTGCCGAATAGCAGTGCTGATCTCGAAGTGCATCTGACGAAACAAATCCGCAACAGGGCTGTCTCTATCCACTCCCGCAGCTTTGAGAAAAGCCTCTTCGCTCAACTCCTCGTCTGAGATGTACACAAAAGACGTCGATGAGCTGTTTGAAACGAAATCATATTTGATCTTCATTCTGCGCCTCTTCTAACTTTTTAATGCATTCCAGTACGGTGTCTAGCTTATTATCCTCATATGTGTCGTCGATGACCTGTGGCAGCCAAGTCACCAAGAACACTCGATCTGCTTCCAAATTCTCTTCGCTTAAAGCTTTCCCATACCGAATTTCCAAATACTCCGCCAAGTTAGCATACTCGACTGAATAATATTTTTTGAACTCACCTTTGACTTCAATGGATGCGACAAACAGTGCGTCGTAGACGGTTCCGAAAAACTGCTCACCAAGACCTCCACGAGATACCCCCAATGCTGCGAGAAACTCTTCCCGATTGGGCACCCATGAAGTCGGGAGGGTCAATTTTATCTCATCCCTCATGCGCCCCCCGTCCTTCTGCTATTTCTTTCAGGCAATTTTGCACCTTAACAGAGACGGCATTTTGGCAGGCCTCAATAACACCGCCTACTTCCTGCGTAAGCTGAAACTTCGCAAAGAGATTAAGGGTGGTTTCCCGCTCAGCCCATTGAGCATACGGTGCAAAATGCAGTGCAAGTGCTAACGCTGGAATACCCAATCCAAGTATTTGCTCTTCTCTAAGGTCCTTCAAGCTATTTAACAGATCGCTGACTCGGTCCCGCCAACTACTGCCTCCAAAATCGGAAGAACGAGAGAACATCGCCCTCATGAACCGCTCGGATTCTTCATCGTCTAAACTGCTAACATGATCGAGCAAAATTCGAATGTTCAAAAGTTCCGAGTCCTCTCTTTTTCTGAACAGGAACCAAGCAACATGTCGGAGATCGCGTTCTGCAGTGCTACCCTTCAAAACGGTCTCCACCCGCTTTACGTCTTCGGGCTTTTGAATGTCTGCTGACAAGAGCGACAGATTGTTCAGAAAATGCTTCTGAAAGTCTTCCGAAGCCTCACAAGCGGCCAAAACTGTATCGCTGTTTTGCTTTCGAGCCAGAACATAGGCGTAGCGGAAAAACCCTTCATAGATAGGCCATTTGGGGATTTTCTCAAAAATACTATTTACTTTTAATGGATTCGACGCTGCAAGCTTCACGACGGAATAGTAAGCAAGCAAGAAATCTCGCAGTTCGTCGTATGTAAATGAGATGTTTTCAATGCCCAACGACGCAAGCCCTGTAGACGGGACCTCCCTCCGCAAAATGATATCCTCTCCTATTAACTGTTCAAAAATTTGTCGCTCGGCGTCATCAAATCCCTCAACAGATATCTGAGAGAAGTTCTCGTCGCCCAACATTCGAGAGCAAATCTTGTACAGTGAGTTCAATACCCTCTGCCTTGAAGAAGTAGGAAATTCATTGACCTTCATAATCAGATATTGTTCGAAGATATCGCCTTTGTAGATGTCCGGCACATATCCAATATTCTTACCCTCATGAATCTCGGAGAAAATCCGCAGTAGAATAAGATCGTTTTCTAAGAACTCGGCTGCAACATTGGAAAACCGTGCTTTGATCTTGAAGTGGCGCAAGTAAGCCTCCAGAAGTCGAGACTTATTTTCCTCCGACATCTTGTTGCGAAGGTCTTTCACACGATACAGATGGTCGGAGAACTGCGGTTCAAATACGCCGGCGAATTTGTGCTCAAAAAATTCGTTCCGACTGGTTAAGACGATTTTTACGAAGTCGTACTGACACAAGGCGTCAAGGAAGACTCGGAGCTCGGCAACAAACCCATCCAGGTCACCAACTTCGTTTATTCCGTCGATGGCTATTACAAACGGCTTATGGCACTCCTCAGCAACACTGTTTAGCAGTGTGAAGAGGTCGTGGAGGCTCGCGACATTGGGTGCAAACCGGTTATTTGTGATGTATGACAGAATTCGATCGGGACCTGGATAGTTGTTCAATGAGCGCGCAGGGATGAAGATTGTGGGAACCTCAAATACCCTAAATTGGTTTTCGATCAAGTCGCAAATGAAGTTTGTTTTTCCTTGCCCCGCCATGCCCGTAACTAGAAAAATCTTGGCTTGGGCAATTCCAATTTTTTTGGAGACCTTCTCAAGAGAACTGAACACTCCGCTCCCGTTTGACTCAATGTTGTACCGGAACACTTCCCAGTAGCCGGTTGAGTAGTCGCTAGGCTTAAACCGCTCAGCACGGTCACCATACCAAGAGAACGGAGAAACATGCTCTTGTAAAGTTTTAAGCGCTGTACTTTGTAGAACCAAACGAGCCCGAAGCTCAGACAGGTTATTTGGCGCTTTCAACGTGGCGATTTCGCCTAAATTGTCTGCAACGGGTTCGATTTTGGCCATACATAGGAGCTTATTGAAACGGGCCAGGTCAATTCGCCGTAGATCATCATCGATCTTTCTATAGAAGAACATGGGGTTTGCGAAATACCGCATTTCCTCTTTCGTTTCAGAGGTCTCCACAAAGACCGAGGGAATATATTTCTTTGTTCGTTTCTCATCCTCGATTTTTTGTTGGTTAACTGATAGAAATGCGTCCAAGTTGCTGCGGAATTTAAGGCTGGTATCCGCTTGTCGGAACTCCTCTTCGAGATGGGTGTTGATGCATTTGAGTTGCTCGTTAGTGAGTTCATTGAGCTTCTTCGCCAAGTCTTGAACATCGAGAATGTCAATCGAGGGATCGAACTCAATTGACAGACTGTTCGCCGCTTCTGTCAATTTTTGGGAGGTGTACGATTTTTGTCTCTCCGTTATTACATACACGTAGAGCCGGTCAAAATCGTTGCCGAGGTTGTGAGATTCAAATTTCTCCAGCGTTTCGCACACTTTACTGCTTGAAGAGTCAGAAGTGATTTGGATAGAGGTTCTGCTAGTTTTGCATCCTAGATCGACGGCTGGGAAATTCATTTGGATGCGATTTTGGTTGCACAGATCGGGGCAATCGAAAGCTATCTTGAAGACGGGGATAAGGAAGTCCTCCGCGATGGTGTTAATGTCGAATAATCCCATCGCGTTCGCGACTTTCACCTCGTGCGCAAAACGCCCTAAAAGAGTACTTGATCGTTGTAAGAGTTCTTGCCGTGTCATATTTTGATCAATAAACTTAGATTCTTAGTTTCATTCGTAGCATCTATGAGCACTTTATTGCAACTCATGACTTTATTTATCAGGCTCTAACAATTAACTATACAACAATTTTTGTATGTATATTGGATATTACAAATAATTTTGTCAGAATATCCAATATGCGTATATGGGATTGGAAAATTAAAATATTAAGACAAGAAGTTTTTTGATCCTACCCCCTTTATTTATTCTTTCGCTATTTCACAGAGTTGTCAAGTAATTTTAAATATCATTTCAGCGGTATGATGGTTACCACTTAAAATGAAGGATAGGACACAAATTCCAAAACTATTTAGTTCAGGAAGACAAAAATATCCTACAGAAACAAAAAACAATCTGCCAGGCATTTGCATATTTCAAACCGTATTCAATAGGTATTACTGAAATGCTGCTTTCACATCCGTATTTAAAGAAAGTATGCATCCTGTTTAATCAAAACTGCTTCGCATCCATCTTCATCCCTCCCACCATATATATTAAATCCTAAGCCACAACAACCCTGGCTAAATATCCCAACTATTATAAGAGGAGGTGAAAACCCTATGGATAACTGTATTCTTTCCGGCAATCTCGGTAATGATCCTGAGATATTCTACTCAGAGAATGGCAGCAACCCTGTAGCATCTTTCAATCTTGCATTCAAATCAGGTAAAAAGACAGGATGGATTAAAGTAGCATCTTTCCAAAAACTCGCTGAGATCGTTGAACAGCATCTCAAAAAAACCGTGTTGTCGTATCAGGCAGTCTTGATCAGGAACAATGGGAGAGTGAAGGAACAAAGCGTACCTCGTTCAAGCTCATTGCGGTAAAAACTCCCCCACCTCTCATAACAAGAAGTGGGGGTATGTGAGAAATCTCTCTCCGTCAACATCAACGAAAAAGAGATGAACAGATTATCTTAGAAAGTCAGATCAACGAAGATCAACGCCGATTTCGCACCAAATATCCTATGGGTAAAAAATATCCTGCCTCTCCCCCTGTTTTCTTATCGGAAGCGGGGCACCTCCATCATTATATATGAGAAGCAGGATACTAAAGCAAATGGGGCTGAACTCATGTCTCCCACATGGATCAACGGCTATCATGGGAGAGCAGCACACCTATATTTAGAAACCCCTTGGCCTTTGGGATTTCTGCCGCTAATAATATAGTTACATAATTATCACAGGTATATATTTATGAAGGGAACCAACTTTTTTGAAAGATATTCTCTTATTTTCAACGGCATTGCCATGAATGATTCTTTTTCAGACTGACTATATTGACATACCAGCAGAAATGACACATGGTATATTATATGGCATCCTTTAAGCATCATTGTGAAGAATCAATAAGGCTATTCGGTAAAGAATACGAAGAAGTACATCTTTGGCTTGACGAGTTTGCCGGTAGTAAAGAATATGGCATGAGACACCGTAAAATAAGGCATCA
>JAPLKC010000120.1 GCA_026388255.1 Pseudomonadota bacterium
GGTATCAATGATTCCTTTATCTTCAAATACCTTCAATGTATCCTGCCAAAAAGAAGAGGCATAGAAGCACTGGATAGCGCAGACTTTCACGTAATTTCTGTATTGTTTTCCGGTGTTTCTGCTGTATGTGAATGTGTTGTCTCCGACAGCCAGATGAAGTCCTGTGACAAAGTAATTGCTTTTATTGTTTTTCCATAGATGCCCGGCTTTGATTAAATCGTTGGCAACCTTCGCATAGTCCGTGCTTGTGTATCTTCTGTTCCATAGGAGATACTTGATAGCGGGCCGCATCTCCTTTGATGCCTTGCCATAGTTTTTTGCAAACTTTCCAATCTTGTGACCGAGTTGATCTTCGAGGTCACTAACCTTCTCAAATGTGTCCTTTTTGTTGTTGAAAGTGTAACAGAACAATGACGAAAGGAGACCTTTCAGTTCGAATGCACTCTTGTAGGTCTCTCTACTGGTGACATTTGCTTTCTTAACGAGTTCCTCTAACTTGCCTACATTTGCGATTGCACCTTCATGTGCTGATACATAATCGTCCACAGTTGCTTCCTGCATGGACGCGCTGATTCCATTAACGAAATCCATCGTGTTCCCTCCTTGTTTTTATATTTATATTTGAGAGTTTTTTTGAAAGTGTTCGGAAAATTCCTACTGATTATTATGCTACCTATGTATTAATGATTAGAATATTCGGATTCGGTATGATTCGATATGATTTCAGACTCTTTTTCGTTCCCTCGGGAAAAACTTAGCCGTCATATGCCGCCGTAGGGTATATAAAACGACAAGGATAGCTGCGATGAAACATTTTGGATACATTTCTGAAATATTTCTTTGTTCACTCACGAGCCTACCTCCCTCTGTATGTTTTAATTATTTGAATTTGTATTAATTCCCGATGGTCAAAGAAGTAATACAAATTCATTAGATGAAAATTTGTTTTCCCATTAATTCTTGACATGTACGGCTAAATGCCGTATAGTATTGTAAAGAGCCTTGGATTACAAGGAGGTGTAAATGAATTCAAATACTGCGCGTCTTGAAGCGCGTATCAGCAAAGAACTACATACTACCCTTAAGCGTGCTGCCGAGCTGCAAAATCTTACCATGACTGACTTCATTATTACTGCTGTTCAGGAGGCTGCCCAAAATGCCATCGAACGAACGGAAGTTATCAGACTATCCCTGGCCGACCAGGAACGTTTTGCCCAGGCCCTCATTACGCCTCCCGAGGCTGCTCCCGCATTGAAACGTGCTTTTGCCCGTCACCGCAAACTGATTGCCGAATGATTGAGAAACCGTTTCGGATAATACCACTCGGCAAAGACCACGACAGAGATTTGTTTAATAGCGGATCCAAACCGCTGGACGATTATTTTCGGAAACAAGTTACTCAGGACATAAGAAAAAACGTTACCGCGTGTTTTGTAGCGATTTCGACTAAGGATCACATCGCCGGATACTACACGCTTGCATCGGCGAGTGTGTATCTCGATGATTTGCCCATGAAATACAAAAAGAAGCTGCCCCGCTATCCTACCGTTCCTGTGGTGCGAATGGGGCGACTTGCCGTCGATCAGGGGTTCAGGGGCCAGGGACTCGGTGGAGCGCTGCTGGCCGATGCTCTCAAACGAGTGATTCGCTCTGAGATTGCAGCCTATGCTTTGGTGGTCGATGCCAAGGACAATACGGCTGCGGGTTTTTATCGATACCATGGCTTTCTCGATATAGCCAATAAACCGTTAACCTTGTTTCTGCCCTTGGATACAGTGCCAGTTTAGCCGCGTTCAGATCCCGGCCCACAACGAGAATGCAATGTGGGTAGCCTTTTATTTATGGGTTCTCCGTGTCAGGTATAAATTATCAAAAAATATATCCCAGACAAAAAAGCCACTAACTTTAATTGGTTAGTGGCTTTTTGATGGAACTATCAACACCTTCTCCTACCGGCTTGTATCTGGAAGGGTCCAGATATATTGTTGCGTGGGCGAGAGGACATCTCGTTACTCCCAAAAACCCCGATGCTTATGGAGACCAGTGGAAGAAATGGGATCTCAATACGCTTCCGATAATTCCGGAGAAATTTCAGTATGAAGTAATAAGAGCAACCTCAGATTTACTTAACGGGAGAATTTAAAAGAGTGCGTGCGGCTATATACTGATAAGAGCGTTTTGCACCACGAGGAAAAGAGGTTTTACTACTCTAATTCCATAAAGAAAACCTCTACGTGTAAAATCCGGTCAACCTCGAACACCTAATCCAGAAAAAGTCGAACACCTAATCCCGAAAACCTCTACATTGCCATGTAATCGATTTAATTGAAGATAGATAGCTTATACTTCTTCCGTTTAACTTTGCTTGCATTTCCGGGCACTCCATATTTTTTCACATCAGAAATTTAAAGAACTCTGTGAGGTATGTAAGCACAAATGCTATTGCGTAGAATAATATCGCAACAATGATGTTCGTTTTCTTCCTCACGACCATATATACGAATATAACCAGTGACAGGAACGCGAGGATTTTAAGAAGCGACCCGTGAAGAAAACCTTCGAAGAGCATATTAATAAATCCATCGTACCCTTTGATATTGTCGGGATTAAAAAACTCGTTAAACGGCTTCAACGTGCTCCCCCTCTGACTCTGTCTGATGGGATACCTCTGTCTGATGGGATACCTCAGGAAAGATCAGTTTCACATAGGGATCCGGGACATTCGGTACCATACACTTGTAGTAATCCCCTTCCCTTCTGAGATAGAAGTATCTCTTTTTAAGACGCAGTACCCTCTCCTTGAGGATAACCCGTTCGGTTTCCTCCCTTGATGATACACTCATGTTACCGTTCGGTTTCCTCCCTTGATGATACACTCATGTTACCACCGCCGGTGTTGACAACCTTTCTCCAAACAGTAACCAACGGCGATGAGTCTTCTATGAACCGTGCCGTCCTTTCATCATTTTCGTGCATAAAGACCCATGTATTGATATTATCCATGATGCTTTGAGTTGTATTCTCTCCGACAACTTCATTCATAGACGACATGCTCTGTGTAAAGAAGTGCAGATATACGTTAGCCGCCCTCCCCTTACTGAACATCTCTTCTATTCCGTTGTAAAGTATGTTATGCCCCTCGTCCATATAGATCGATAGAGGGGGATCAAATACCCTTCCCGATGCAAGCACCCTTCCTAACGTACTTTGAATCATTGACATGAGAATCCTTGCAATAACGGAAGCGGTCTTTCTGGCGAGAAGACTGCCAGTATTGCATATCAGAATAACTCTTTTCCCTTCTTCAAGTCTCTTGATGAATGCATTCTTGTATGTCTTGCCGATGATTTGCCCGGTCGTTGATGATGTTAACTGCGCAAGGACAGTTCCCAGTGATGATGATACCTTTGAAAAAAAATCCTGGGGATACTGAGTGATGTGAAAGACCGCTGTCAGAGCATCATCTATCATGTTTCTCACTTTTATATCAGGATTATTTCTGAGCATTTTCAGGCTTTCGACAAAATCGAGCATTGCCTTGTACGTAATCCTCTCTTTTACATCCGACAGGTTGATGAGCGGTTTTTCGCCTTTTGCCAGGAATTTCGCGATGAGTCCCGTAATGATGACCGTCGTGATATTTGTCGCAATATTCTCGAAGAACTCTTCACGTGAGCGGATACCCGAGACGATATGGTGAATCAATTCATCAGGAATATAGTAATATGCCAAAGGATCGATCTTGACCGATGCATCGGGATAGATAGGCGATCTGAACATCAATTCATCGAGACGACCCGACTCGGCAGCAGACTGTATTACCGTGGCGATAAGACTATCATCACCTTTGGGGTCGAACAGGACGACACTTCCGCCGGACAGGATATCCTGATATATGAGATGCGCCATAAATCGCGTTTTCCCTGCTCCGGTCGTGCCGAAACATCCGAAATGCCCTCCCCGGATGTTGTCTGGAAGATACTGCCCCCCTAACCTGGTAAAGTTCTGTTGAATCGGGAGCTTTACCCCATCGCCCAGGTATAGACCCTTTTGGTGCTGAGGCTGTATCTTGCCCTGTTCATTGATATTATAAAGTTCAGAAAGATCAGTGGGTGAGGCTTTCATTTATTCTCCTCTTCTGCTCATTGTCTTGTAAGAGTATTACTGAAAGTAAAAGTCCTCGAACATCCCTGACGGTTCACACTTACATTTTTCTTGCACTGGGATATTTTCTGACATATAATCTTACCAGTAAGACGCAGAAAAGGAGACAGTATGGCAGAAATGGCAACAACGAAGATGTCGTCCAAGGGACAGGTGGTCATTCCCGAGATCATACGGAAACAACTCAACCTCAAAGCGGGATCGCAGTTCGTTGTCATAGGCAAAGATGACTTGCTCATCCTGAAGACAATAACCGAACCCGACCCGGACACATTTGAGGCATTAATAGCAAGTGCCCGGCAAGAGGCAATAAAATCAGGCTTACGTCCGTCTGACATCAAGAAGTCCATTCTCAAGGCGTGTACACCGTCTTGAAGGTCATCCTCGACACAAACGTCTTTATCTCCGGAGTTTATTTCGGTGGCTATCCCCATCATGGAGCAACAACAGACTCATCCTGATCGTTTCAGGGGAAATACTTGACGAATATGGAAAGATTGACAAAATGCTTACCAATACCCCTTATCAATCTTGAACCCATGCTCAAGTTTGTCATGGCAAACGCGGTGATCGTAAAAGCCGCAAAACTTCACCAACCCGTTTGTGACGATCTGACCTGCCCTCAAAGCGATAAAATACTTTATTTATGGCTACAATGTAGCTATAATAAAACAAGAGGAGGTGACAATTTATGTCGGATACTAACACAGTAGTACGTTCCCGGATAGACCCTATGGTCAAGAACGAAGCTTCAAAAATCTTACGATCTATGGGGTTAACCTTGAGCGATGGAATTCGATTGTTTTTGCATCAGACAGTAGCACAAAAAAAGTTGCCGTTTTCAGTAAAAACCCCGAATTCTGTCACAATCCAAGCGATGGAATCTGCGGATCGAGAAGAAGGAGAACAAACAACTATTGAGCAGATTTCTAAAGATTGGGATGCCTCGTGCGAACGATAGTTCAGACATCCCAATTCAAAACTGATCTCAAGAAAATTGCTAAGTCACGGAAACATAACAAGAACGATTTTCTTGCTGTTCTTGAGCTTCTGGTAAACGAGAGTCCACTTCCCTCTAAGTATCGGGATCACGATCTTGGTGAAAAATGGAAGCACCAAAGGGAATGCCATATAAAACCGGATTGGCTGTTGATATATCGACTTGAAAATGAAAGGTTGTGCCTGGTTCGTACCGGTTCACATGCCGAGCTTTTTGTCAAATAAAGCCTTGAACATTTTGTCTACTTAATAGGGTACGACAACGATTCATTCATTTTGGGGTTATAAGGGTCATCAATAGAATTCTCATTGAGGGTATTACTAAGATTATTTGTGATAAAAACCCACTCAGGCCTGGCCCTTTTGATTCCTGATCAATGCCCACGGATCTTGCCTCTTAAAGGAAGAAACCAGAATATGCAGGAACAGAAAACAAGCCTTCGAAACATTACGTATTTCAAACCGTATTCAATAAGCCCTCTCAAATATGTATGGCGAGGATAAGTTAGTGGCTTTTTTTATTGTCCCTTCCAAATGCGATCATCAAGCGCAAAATGTTCCGGACCATCAACGGTAATCACCGGATCAGAATGCTTCCCTAACTCGACCGATCTCTTGACAATAGTATCAAATTGTGATACTATTAAACATGAGCAAGCACCGGAAAATATTTGAGGCAATATTTCAGGAACCTGTGCTATCAAATATCCTCTGGTCTGATATTGAGGCAATACTAACGCTACTTGGAGCGCAGATAAGCGAAGGACGAGGTTCTCGTATAAGGATAGCATTAAGAGGAGTGAGAGCAACATTCCACAGACCTCATCCACAAAAAGAGACCGACAGGGGAGCTGTAAAATCTATACGCAGATTTCTCCGGGAAGCAGGAGTAAAACATGATGACTTATAAAGGATATTTCGGAAAAGTTGAATTCGATGACGAAGCGATGTTGTTTCATGGGGAAATCATCGGTATAAGAGATGTGGTAACATTCCAGGGGAAAACCGTCGATGAAATTCAAAAAGCTTTTCATGATTCGGTAGAAGATTATCTGGATTTTTGCAGGGAGAGAAACGAAGAACCGGACAAACCTTTTTCAGGTAAATTTGTGGTGAGGGTTTCCCCTGAAACACATCGCAAGCTTTTTATGTCGGCAAAAAAAGCCGGACAGAGCATCAATGCTTGGCTCAACGAAAATATTGTCAGGATTATACCATAGGATTTTTATGGCGTTTAATGGTGAAAATTTGCATTGTGCTTAATGTTGACATAAAATAGTATTGGCTGTAAAGTGACATTCTCTCCCATATGAATAGGGAAGCATCCAAGTGATTGAGATTCAGAAGGTTTCGACTCAAGCGCCAACTCCGATCTGTTGAAGATGGTTACTGGTTTTGTCTTTCAATGTAGGTTTCCCACCATTGGTATTTCTTCCCACCTGATGTAAGGAATGGCGCTTCACAGAGGACTCTAAAGCCGGGTTGCCCTGACTCACACGAACCGCTTTCGCTGTACCGTGCTTCGAACTCTCCACGCCTGCAGACATCCTGCCCGGATGCCCATTATACAACGTCGGGCTGATTGTCCCGAACGCTATAAGCTGAATGATATTTGCCGACACATGATCTCGATTGGCTACCAGACCACACGTCGGACAAATGTGAATGCGGTCTTTCAGCGTCTTTGGTACTGATGCACCGCATACGCAGGTCTGGCTGTTGCCGCCGATGCCGGGACGGTTGGTCGGTGTTGTGTGGTAGCGCCTGCCCAACTTCGAGCACAGCAACTGCTTTTGCTTCGCAATGGCCCTGTCCGAGGCGACTTTCGCTTGCCTGCGGTTTCGGATCATGAACTTGACGCCATGCTCTTCCACGGCAAACTCACTGTACTTTGATGCAATCTCCGATGCTATTTTTTTGTGGTGGTAATCCCGGATGTTCTCGATTCGGGTGTGGATCTTCGCAACAACCATAATTTGTTTTTTCAGGCGGTTTGAGTAGGGCATTTCTTTGAGCTTAGGAGGTTTTGCGCCTGCTGCCTTCGCTGCTTGCACAGCCTCTGCATAAGCCTTTTTCCTTGCCTCGAACTGCCTGGACAGTTTCTTTTGGGCGGTACGCAGCTTCGATTGGTTCTGCGTAAAGGAGCGGGGCGGATCGTGCTTTTTGCCGCTGGCTTCCGTAAGGAGGGATGTGAGCCCCGGATCTCCGCCGCAACATTGGCGAGAATCGTCCTTCGAGGGAAGAGACACCTGATCCTTTTCCTGAATCATGGCTACGACGATAACCCACCAATGACCTTGCATCCACTTCACGGTGACGGTCTTCTTTGTACCGCGAATCTTCCTGTGGTCTCGTACACAGAAGTCACCCAAACCGGAAAGGTGGATCTTACCGTTGCGAATGAACGCTGCCGATCCATATTGCGGATAAGTGAAGCTGCGATAACGCTTCTCGTCTATAACATTCGGAGGATGAACGTCCTTCCTGCCTTCCTTGATGGCGTCGAAGAACCGCTTGTAACCTTCGTCAACCCGAACAGCCACGTTTTGGCGCACCTGGCTGTGCAGCTTCCCCCAGGCAACGGCTTGCTTTGCATACAGCTTTACCGCCTCGTATTGGTCAGATCGATTCAGGTAATGAAGTTTTTTCTCTCCCTGCCGCTTCTCTTCCTTACATTGGACGCGGTTCTGCAATCGGTCCTCAGCCAGCGTATTCCGCAAAAGACAGCACGAATGCAACGTGTCAAACAGCTTGTCGCCTTCGGATGGCGTTACATCCAAGCGGAAACGATAGGCACGCGATACCATCGAATGCTTCGCCTTCCGAACCCTACTCTTTCTCTTCTTGTCCATCAATGTATCCCCTGACAACATCCGCCGACATATCTCCTACTGTGCCTACATAATAACTGGGATTCCAAAGATGGTCTCCCATCCTTTTCTTCAACTCAGGAAACGACACAAAAAGTTTCCTGGCTGAAATCCCCTTGATCCACTTTACCAGATCCGAAACAGGAACATGAGGTGCAGCAGAAACAAACAGGTGTACGTGATCAAGCCCCATCTCAATGGCGCCAGTCTCGAATCCCTTCTCAGCGCCTGTTGCTGCCACAATCGCCTTCAATGCTTCTTCTACCTTCGGCACAAGCACCTTCTTGCGGTACTTCGTGCAAAATACTATGTGGTAGCCGATACTAAATACGCATGTCCTGTGGTGTACTGTCTTCATATGTATATGGTAGCATATATTACGATTATTTGCAAACAAAATCTTATAGTACTAAATAACACATGGTAAGGACCAAACGCTTTCATCCCTCCTTTGAAAAGGAAGGAATTCCCGCTTTATTTCTTAAGACGTGAGAGGAGAGAGATTTTGGACATTATGAATACTTTCAACCCCCACATGAGTGGGGAATGAGACTCAGGAATGTGCACAATATTTGATTGAACATCCCCCTTTCAACCCCCACATGCGTGGGGAATGAGACTCCTGAATGTGCACAATATTTGATTGAACATCTCCCTTTCAACCCCCACATGCGTGGGGAATGAGACAATTCTGTCCCCACTACGGCGGCTAATTCTAATTGCTTTCAACCCCCACATGCGTGGGGAATGAGACAGCGCACTGGTTCTTCACAATAAGCTTAAAATCTTCCTCAAAAACTCATAACATCTTGATTTATAACAATCTTGAACATCCCTGTGTTTTACTGTAAACTATAGGTTCGTAAAGATGTTAAGCATCCCGAACCCCAAACCTTTGGAATGGCCTATTCCCTTTGTCAGAGCCGTTTTAAAACGGCTGACATCTTTTACCTGACACATTCCGGTAACAAAAACAGATGAAAGTGTAATCTTATACTCTTTTTTTATGGAAATGCGAGGCCCTTCGGTACTATAGATAAACTCTGCAATCATCCCTGCATCTTCCAATTTATGATTGATCCAGTCTCGAAGCCTGTTTTGTTCAACCGGGTATCGTTTACCTTTCTCATCGATCCTCTTGGTTACTACTGGATTCAACCGGGCGGTAAACAAAAATTCGGATCCGCAGTCAATTGAATCGAGAAAAGTAGAAATTTGCCCTGTAATCACCGCTGAATGATGTATCGTAGGCGCTTTGGTACTTAAAACAACTGTCTCAAACTTCCCTCTCTGAAAGAGAATATCATCTTGATCGAAAATGTTTTTTAATTTTTGATGAACCTGGTAATCATCGCCGGCAATGTCATAAATTCTGGTCAAATAATTCATGCCGCACCACCTCTCTGAATCGGCGCTTCAATGACCGGCTCAGCATCAAAAACGAGATTTTCCGACCACTCCTCTATTCCCTCGATATAAGCAAGACCGCCCTCAAGAATAGTTGCGACACCGCAACCTTTTGACAAGCGAGATATAAGTTCATCATTTAACGGAACAAAGATAGTCCCCGATATTTTATTTATATTCTCAGGCCCGGAATTGACCATCTGAATATTAAGTTTACTTCCAACCCCTGCGTGGAAGGTTATTGATTCTTTGTTTGCTTTGGGATCGATGATATTGACTAAAGCCTTGCGTTGAGCCTTAATGCACTTTTGACAGAAATGCTGAACGCGGGACAAATCGTAATTATTATGAAGAATCTCGATTGCCCGATGAGCGGAAATAGTATGCGTAACATTTTTATCGCCAGTTATACTCTTTACCGTATCAATGAAATCATTCAATAATGCCTCGCCTAACAATCTTTCAAGCCGCGCCCAATAAAGCAAACCTCCTTTGATTTGAACAGGCGCTCCTCCCAAGAAGTAAACAATCTTTGAGGTCTGCCATGAATCTTTCACAGTCTTCCGAGCAGTCATCATTTCCCTGCTTTCATATCTGTCACGTTCATCGCAAGGTGTATCAATGATGACCCGCGCCTTTTTGGCAGCTTCCTGTATTGATAAATCAGGTTTCAACAGGGTCTTGCGGATCGTGGGCACTGGTCGTTCCCCCATAAGGACATGTAAAACATTGGATACATGCCGCCAATCAAATTTCCTGGCGGGGATTTGCATAACAGGGGCCTCTTTCCGTTTTGTCTTCCCATCAAGATCGTACATTTTATCGGAAGACCAACGAGTATCAGGAAAGATGCCTGCATTGATAAATTTAATCAGCAGAGCTTTTTGTGGCATCCTTTTTCTCCTTCTTAGCTTTGGCCTTCTTATCCTTAGATTCTTTTTTGACTTCTTTCGCCTTCGCCATTTGGGCAGCCATATCTTCCATCAGTGATTCCGCTTTTTCCTTTGATACCTTGCTGAAGGCAACCACTATTTCTTCAGGTTTAAGCTTGATGTCATCTACTTTTCTAACGAGGTTCCAACCAGCTTCATCATCCATTTTATCCGTGATCGGGTCATGCACAAATTTAATCTGTAAGCTGGAAAGATTCGCATACCCGCTGGCATTTCTGGTAATTGTCAAGGACAATAACCGTTTGAAAAATTCGTTCACAAGGAGAGTAGTCTGATCTTGATTTAAAAGAACGCCTTCTTCGGGAACAGCATTCACTGCACTGTTAATCATATAGAAACCAGGATCATTGACTTTGCTTCCAACTGAGTTTTCAAGATGTGGCCTGTACAGGCTCTTAAAATCATCCGGATTAACGGCCATGCGATCAAAAGTGTCTGATAAGGGGATAAATTGGAGATCGGCAAGATTTATCGCACCCTTAAAACTGTATTCAACATCTCCCACGGTTTCTTTATAAAACAGGGAAGTATCGGATGCATCATCTTCACTGTCTTTAGTCTTTTTAGCACCGGAGGTCGTATGAAGATCGATGGTGGACAGTTCACCTGCCGTTTGCTCTGCGTCAGTAATTATAATCGGAGATTTGCGTTTAAGCCCGGTAAACCCTTCCTGCTCAAACATGTATCCGCGTAGTAAACTGGCAATGGAGGCAATCGACATATTAAGAAGCTTCTTACTGTGGATAATCATGGAATTCTGAAAAGGATGATCCTCCTTAAAAATAGCATTGCGCAAACAATTGCTCGATATTTTCAATCGGATATCGTATTGGGGTTTGCCGTTCTCATCGTTACCGGTTTTGATAATTGCATGCTTGGCGATTTTAACGTTATCGAATTTTAGTGCTCTACCCCACTCACCGTATTTATACTTCTTGAGCATCCATTTTTGATCTTTACCGTCATAATTGACAATGCCATAGCCTTTGATCGTACCCTTAAATAGAATTGATTTTAGCATGTACCCTCCTTTTATTAAATGTTTTGTTTCAAACCGAGTTTCATTTCTTGACATCCTCCCCGACATGAATGACGGGGATTCCTACGGCGTTCAGGCGCATGCCTGAATCGCTTCAGTGGGTTCCTGCTTCATTGAGTAGCCTGACTGCGCTATCTCTCCACAGGCTAATACGGCATGCCCTGCCGCTA
>JAPLKC010000121.1 GCA_026388255.1 Pseudomonadota bacterium
CTTCCCCAAACAGCCCCCGCCCCGCATGGTGACCAGGACAGATATGGTTACACCGGATGTAGTGAAGACTTTTTAGATGCACTACTTGATATTAAAGGAATTATGATCTATAAACCTCTCGAATCCGCTAAGTCGGGTTAGAGTCAGGGGACGGACGGGCTCTCAGGTTGGCTGCATAGGTTGTAATCTTCCCGATATTCATCTCCTGCTTTAAAACCGTTTGGGTCTGTTTTGGAGAAATGATTTTGTTAAATGCCTCTATGGATTCTTCGTATCTTTCTCTATTCCTGAGTGCATATCCCCTTTCCATAAGTTGTTCTCTGTTCAACAGATCAACGGCAACTAAATACCGGGTCAATTGATCTTTTTGCAGCTTTATAATATCCTTCAAGACACCTTCAATATTTCTTCGTGTCTCCTGAAGTTCTTCAATCTTTTCTTTGTCCTTTAGAGAAAGGATTATGTAAGCGGCTATTGTTTCACGGTCTGTTTTCGCTTGTAATGTAAGATAGAGTTTGTTTCCATACCATCGTTCTGAAATAATTTCCGGTATCACAATGCCGGCAGCACAAAGAGAAAGCTGCGCTTTTGACAATTGATAAGCGTTGTCTGCATTAAAAAATCCGGCCGTTTCATCAAAGATAAGTTTATGTCCCTGTGCTGAGGCAATAATCCTGGACGATTCCCTTGTGTCTATATGAGTTTTTTCGTAAGCAATTTCTTTAGTGATGCTTATTATTTCAGCAGAGGCAGGCGCAAGAAAAACAGCGGTAAGAAAGACGGAAATAATTACTGTTATATATATGGCAAAGTTATTTGATCCCGATCTTCGATAATATCGCATAATTAATTCCAATTACAAGTCAAAGATGAAGTGAATAGTCTTTCTCACACTTGAGGGGGTCTTTTCTTGCCGTATGGAGCCATCGGCACCTGTTGTTGCACATAATCACAGAAAATCTGCAACTCATAGAGGAGCTTTTCAAGGTCTTCTCTTTTATACGTTCCAAGACCCTTCTCAAAAGTTGTCTTCATGAATGTGAGACCTTTAACCTGCCTTTTAACGGATACGGGCTTTGTGTTGCCAGGGTCAGGTTTGACCTTCTTGTATGCGGTAAACATTCTTTCCAGGGCAATATAAGTAACCGGCGTTTTCAAAATGTCGGTGAATATTTTCATACGATCAGGACATTCGAGGTTGGCGGCAAAGAGATATCCTTGCGAAACAGGGATATTCCCTGACCTGATTTCAGTCTGAATTTCAGGAGAAAGTTTTAAAAGTGATATCGTGTTAAACAGCGTCTTTGTTGACTTTCCGGAGATTTCAAGAATTGCCGCAAATGTTGCGGCAATTGCATCAGATACTTCATCAGGCCTTCTATCATAGCTTACTAATTCATTTATAACCCCACTCACATCATATCCCTTATCAGGATGTCGTGCCTGAATAAATGCAAGTATTCCTTTAGCCTGATCTATGGGATTTAAGTCTTCCCTCTGGAGATTTTCCGTCAGTTGAAAGGCAAGTATCTCGTCCTTCTGAGTTACTGCATCCACGATCCGCGCAGGGATTGATGGGAGTCCCAGTTTCTGCGTGGCCAGATAACGTCTTTCTCCACATAACAGCAGGTATTTACCGTCTTTAGATGTTACAAGAACAGGTTCTAAGACGCCTCGGTCTTTAATAGATTCCATAAGGGCCTTGAAGGACTCACTCTCCGTATCTATTCCTGAGCGAATCTGTTCTTCCACAATAATGCCTTCCAGAGGCAGGTACATAAATTCCGGACTTTCAACTGTTTTCTTTGTTGCCATCTTATCCCCCTTTTTATTGTTTCAGTGAATAGTCGTTAGTGAATAGTTAAAGACAAATTCAAAGTCAACTCCTGTCATTCTATTCACTGCTTTTTTACTATTCACTATATACTATTCACTATTCACTGCCTTTTAAAAAACCTTAATTCATAACCCGTAAAATTGTATTATAAATCCCTTGGTGTTGTTCTTTATTGTAAAAATTGGGACTGCAAGTGTCAAGCCCTTTCTTGTTGCAGCGGGCTTTGCCGCCGCGATCTCTGCCCTGGCTGCAAGCAGGCGCGTTCCTCGTAACTCGTCTTTAACACTTCAAGTTTCACGCAGGTTAAAACCTGCTGCTACCGGCTTCGAACTGTGGACCTTCTCTTGTTCTTTGGCCGTAAGCTGTGAACTGTGAACAGATTTCTGCCCCTTGACATTGCCCATCTTATTGTTTTATAAATAAATATATGCAGTTGACCTCTGAAATCAAAACATCTCTTAAGCGCGAATATAATCTTTGTGCAAACGCTGTGGATTTTTATAAAAAAGCTATTAAAGAATTCGAGCAAAAATACCATCTTACAACCCATGCCTTTTTGAAAAGGTTTGAGTCCGGTCAGATGGGAGATGAAACAGATTATTTCGACTGGTATGCATTCGCTCAGCTTCTTGCCCAATGGCAAAAAATCCGGCTTGCCATCCGTTCAACTGTCCGGTGATACGGAAATTTGTTGAAAGCATTGAAAAAACTACTACCTTTAATGCCGCTGTTTTATCATCCAACATACAAAAGCACTTCGGACCTGATAACGATACAGTATATTTAAAAGGCTCTATCCTTTTCATGGACTCATCAACACTTGATATTGCAATTTTTGCTAAAGAGCTACATAAAGGTCTCTCCATTGAAAAATACAGATTCCATTACATGGACAAGCAGGGTCAGATGCTTTTCCGCTATGATAATGCTCCCCATCATCCTGAGTTATCCTCATTTCCAGACCATAAACATATTGAAAACAATACAATTCCGGCAGCGCCGCGTGAATTTAAAGACATCTTCAACGAAATAACCGCAATGATACTCAAGAAATAAGTTGTTTGCACAGGTTAAACCCTGCGGCTACCCACGCTTCACAGCCTTTAAAACCCGTCCATCGTATTTCGTCTTTAACTCTTCACAAATAACGCTTCACGGTCTTTTCCGCTTCGCGCTTCAACCTCCTGTATCTTGTATTTTCTATTGACATACCACCAACTTAGGGCTACATTACTTTTTAATCTTATAGATGGAGGCTTGGCATGAGAAAAATAAAAATCACTGCTGAACTCAGCCCTGCTGAAGAGGGAGGTTATGTAGTTTATTGCCCTGAACTTGACATAACCACTGAAGGTGATACCATTGAAGAGGCCATTTATATGCTTAAAGATGCTGCTGAAGGATATATTAAGGTGGTTGGAATAGAAAACATCCCACATTTTGCCAAGGCGCATCAGACTCACGAACTTGAGCTTGTGATTAATGAGTAAACTCCCGCAGGTTAGTGGCCATGAGATTTGCAAAGTGCTCGAAAAAGAAGGGTATGTTTTTAAAAGACAGACAGGCAGCCATAGCATATACCAGAAACAGTCGGAAGAAGGCACTGTTACCATACTAGTGCCGGTACATTCCAGCAAACCTCTAAAAAAGGGTACTCTCCTGAGCATACTTAAAAAAACCGGACTTTCCAAAGAAAAACTCATATTTCTTATCACCTTGTTCCTGTCCGCCCTCTAACCTCTGTCCTCTGCCCCCTTCGTCTTTGCCATGAACTGTGAACGATTTTTCCTTGCTCCGCAGGTTAAAACCCTCGGCTACCAACGCTTCACGGGTTTCATCACTCAAAACTAAATTCTTTCTCCCGAAACAATTTAAGGCATGCCTCTGCTACCCCGGCATCATAAAGTATGCCTTTGTTCTTTTCTATCTCCTCAAGGGCTGCATCTATGCCTTTAGCAGGTCTGTAAGGACGGTGGGATGCTATGGCCTCTACCACATCTGCAACAGCGAGAATGCGCGCCTCAAGGAGGATTTTATCACCTTTTAAACCTTGGGGATACCCGGAACCATCCATTCGCTCATGGTGCTGAAGGACAATTTCGGCTATAGGATAGGGTAATCCCACATCTTTTAAAATGTTATACCCTGATTGAGCGTGAACCTTAATGAGGCTGAATTCTATGTTTGAAAGTTTGCCTGGTTTACTTAGTATCTCAGCGGGTACCGATATCTTGCCTATGTCATGGATGATACCTGCCATGCGGATATTATCAATGGTATCGTTTGGCAATGCCATCTCTTGCGCAATGTTACGGGCAATGTTTGATACACTCCTCTGGTGACCTGCGGTATAGGGGTCTCGGGTCTCTACCATTAAAGACATGGCCTGGATAGTGCCTATTAAACTTTTCCTCAGTTTCTCAAGCGTCTGTTTCAGTTCTTCTTCAGCTTCTTTACGAATGGTAGTGCTCTCCATGGTACCCACAAAATGATGGATATTCCCATCGTTGTTACGAGCTGCCCGGACATTCATACATACCCAGATTTTACGTCCGTCCTTCCTATAAAATTCTGCTTCAAAGTTCTCTATTACTTCCTGGGTGCGAAGAAGGCGGAGATACTCTTTTCTTAATTCCGGGTTGACATAAAGAGGAGTTCTGATATCAGAAAGTGCCTTTATCAGTTCTTCCTCTGAATCATATCCGTGGGTGTGGACAAGCGCTGGATTGGCGCTTGTTATCCGTCCGTCAGGATCACACTGAAAGATGCCTTCTACGGCATTTTCAAAGATGGAACGATATTTAGCTTCAGCCTGAAGCAGGGCTTCATGCGACCTTTTCTGTTCCGTTACATCATCAACTGTGCAGATCATGCCGTCAAATTCACCGTCTTTTATAAGGGGTATAAACCAGCCCGACTGATGGGTATATCTCCCTGAAGGGGTTAAAACATGCACGGCGTCATAGCGCACAGGTTCAAGCAACACCTTTGCATTGAGATACAGGGGGCCGAAGGCGTTTATTGTCTCTTTCGGGAAATCAGTCCAGAGGTTGAGGCCTTCTATTTTTGCCGGTTCGATGCCTGCTATAACCCCCATTCCCTGGTTGCAGTATCGTATCGTATCGTTCCTGTCTGTCTGCCATACCCCTGTAACAATAGATTCGAGAATGTTCTCATAGTATGCTTTTATTGAAAGAAGCTGAAGTTTTGCTTCCTGTCGCATTGTTATATCTTCCACAATGCCTTCATAATATTGTGTGTTTCCTTTTTCATCACGCACTACCTGTGACGAAACAGAAACCCATACCAATGAGCCGTCCTTTCGGATAAATTGCATTGTGTATCCGAGCAATTTCCCCTTTTCCTCCAGTTCTTTCAATAACCGTTCCCGTTGTTCAGGTTTTGGATGAACCTGCCGTGAAACGTCTGTTACCGAAGATAACAATTCTTCGGGGGAATTATATCCCAACATATGGGCAAACGACGGGTTTGCAGACAGGAGGGCTCCTTCAGGCGTGCTCTGGTATATGCCTTCTACGGCATTTTCAAAGATGGAGCGGTATTTTTGTTCGCTCTCTTTGAGAGCTTCTTCTGTTTGCTTACGTTGCGAGATATCTATTCCAACTCCTGATACAAAATCTGTTTCAGCACTCGACTCACCTTTTGCAAAAACCTCCTTTATCCTCTCTTCGATGAGTTGTCTGCCTTCGCCGGCAAACAAATCAAGAGGACTTATCTTTAACAACTCTTCTGCAGAGTATCCGCTCACCCGCTCGAAATTTTTATTCCATCTTTTAAATTGCAACTGGTCATCATAGCAGTAGAACACACCCGGCATGCTGTCTAATGTTGATTCAGAGAAATTCTTTTCAGCAAGGAGCGCATCCCCGGTCTTCCTGTGTTCTTCGATCTCTTTATCCAATATATCCCGTGAAACAATAGTTTCCCTGAGTTGTTCAGTCATTGCATCAAATGCAAGGGACAACTGACCGATCTCATCAGAGGTTCTGACATCGGTTTTATAATCCAGATTCCCCTTTGCAATAATTTCTGTCCCTTCGTGAAGCTTTTTTAGAGGACGGGCAATGCTCCGTAAAGCAACTGCTATAAGAAAAACAACGAATATCCCCAGAAACCCAAAGGTGATATTGCTATAAAGGTTGTGCCGGGCAAGAGTATGTTGTCTCTCTTCGTGAATTATCTCCCTCAATGTTAATGTTTCAAGATATGTGGAATGCGCATTCACAATCATCTGACTGATAATTCGTTCTCTCAGCTCTTGCTTTTGTGCAATATCAACAGGGGCGCCTTCATCGAGCTTGACCACTTTATTAAAAAGTGCAGTTGAACTATTATAAAAACTTGTTAAATTATCTAAAACAGTCCTTTCGTGCGGCGCAGTAAATTTCTCAGGCATCTTTTTCAGAATAGATGCAATTTCTTCATGTATTAAATAAGACTGATCTCTTGAACGTTCTTCCTTGTAGAGAAAATATTCGTCTCTTACCTGACCTGTTTCAAATATTGCCAGATTCAGCTTGCTGATTAAATTTGCTTTCTCGCTTATAATAGCTTCCTTCTCAGACAAAAATAGATTGAAGAGTATAAGAAAGGTAAAAGCAGCTATGTTAATGATAATAATAATCCGAAGTTTTGTTTTAATTTTCATATGGCGCCTATTTGATAATTGTAACTGCTTTCGGCTTTACTGCCTTCATTGCATCCGGATAGAAATAACCGAGATAATTAGGAACCTTTGTTTTGTCTGTGAACCTGTTTTTTATTGCCCATCGTGCTTCATCTTCCATAGAGATCAACAGTGACCGATCAAGGGAAAGCTGGTAAACAAAATCATCCCATATTGAAACCAAAAAAAATTCTTCCATATTGGTTTTATTGATTATCACGGCAATCGATTCTTTCTTGTTGCTTTTTATGAATTCTATTGCCTTGTCAAGACTCCTGACAATCTTTTTCAGTAATTCCGGATGTTCATTTGCAAATTGTTTCATAGCAATAAGGTTAAAGGTCTCCCTGTACAATCGGGATTCCGGCAACCTTACGACATTGTCGGGTAATGCTTTGTCTGCCTGATATGCATAGGGCTCGAATATCACAATTGCGTCTATTTTGCCGCTTTGGAGCGCTTCCGGCAAATCCTGTGCCGGGATGTCAATGATTTTTACGTCAGATTTGGTAATCCCGTATTCAGATAAATATACATGGCTGAAAAAATGAGCTGCTGTGCTGAAAGGAGTCCCTATCTTTTTACCTTTCAAATCTTCAGGACTTTTTATTCCTTTGTCTTTTCTGCCGAGTACCTTGCAATTATTGTAACTATAGGCAAATGTTGCAATGACAACGAAATCGTTGCGTATAAAGCTATTAAACACAATCGGGATATCTGTAACAGTAGAAAGTTTAACCTCTCCTGCAAACATGCCCTCCATTGCCTTTTTGCCGGATGGGTGAGGTTTTATCGTAACATCAAGCCCTTCGTCTGAAAAATACCTTTTCTCATTAGCGATGAAAATGGGCACAGATAGCATTCCAGATCCAACGCCAATCGTCACCTTTTCATTTGGGCCGCTTGGGCCGGCAGATTTTTCCGTTTTCTGGCAGGATATGAAAAAAACTGCAAATGCTAAAAAAAAGGTTATTCCGAAAATAGTTCCTGATACTATTTTATGTTTTATTCTCATCATCGCAATCTATCCCTTACAAAATAAAAATTAATACAATATAGAAACTAAGCAAATCATGGTCCCGTTGGTTCAAATTTAAACTCTTTCTCCCTGAACAATTTGATGCACACATCCACCACCCCCGCATCATATAGGTTGCCCTTGTTCTTTTCTATTTCTTCAAGGGCAACCTCGACTCCCAGTGCAGGGCGGTATGGACGGTGGGAGGCGATGGCTTCAACCACATCAGCCACAGAGATGATCTGTGACTCCAGGAGTATCTGTCCGTTTTTGAGACCTTGCGGATAGCCTGAACCGTCTAATCTTTCATGGTGCTGGAGAACTATCTCTGCTATGGGATAAGGCAATTCCACATCTTTCAATATGTCATATCCTGATTGAGAGTGAACTTTTATAAGGCTCATTTCAATATCCAATAATTTACCGGGTTTTACTAATATCTCGGCCGGTACTGATATTTTCCCGATATCATGGATGAGACCTGCCATACGGATTTTATCGATGTCATCGCTTGATAGATCCATCTCCTGTGCTATTACCATTGCAAGATCAGATACCCTTCTCTGGTGACCTGCGGTATAGGGGTCTCTTGTTTCCACTGTTAACGACATTGCCCGTATGGTACCTGCTAAGGATTTTCTCAGCTTTATGGCAGTCTGCTGCAACACTTCTTCGGCAAGTTTACGAGAGGTAATGTCACGGTTGCTGCCGCGTATTCCCTTAAACACACCAGTCTCATCATATATTGCTTGGCAGGCATGGCCTATCCATCGTTCAGTGCCATCGGACCGGATGATAAGAAATTCTATTTCATCAATATGGTCAGCCTGACACACACTTTTCTTGTGAAAAATAAAATCAGGTCGATGATCCGGATAAATAATCCGGTCAAGTAAGCCCGGATCAGCCAGAAACTTTTCAGCTTTGTACCCCGTAATACGTTCACAAGAAGGAGAACAATAGACAAAATGGTCCTGGCGGTCAAGCCAGTATTCCCAGTCATAAGTGTTGTCCGCAACAATACGGTATTTTTCTTCACTCTCTCTCAGAGCTTTTTCTGCCAGTTTATGCTCGGTAATATCCCTGAAAATTCCCTGGATTAATCTTTTTCCTCTGTATTCTATAACTGTTCCAGTTATATCAACGGGAACTATTTTGCCGTCTTTTCTTAATACTCTGGTATCAATTAATGAGCCTATTTTCTGTTCCGCTATCTCCCTGAAAGTATACATTGTTTTCCCAAGTTCTTCCTTTGGGTGAATTTGCGAAATTTTTAGGCCCAGTAGCTCTTCCTCTGTGTAGCCCAATAGTTCCTCTGCTTTTTTATTTGCTTCGAGAATATTCCCCTCGGGGTCAGCAATTAATATCGCATCAGGTGCATACTCCATCAAGGCACGGTATTTTTGTTCACTGCTAAGGAGCGCCTCCTCTATAAGCTTGCGTTCGGTAATGTCCTCCGATATACCCAGAAGATATTGTGCCTTTCCTCCCATTTCAATAATAGGTATTTTCTTTGTATGGAGTATTCTCTCTCCCAGTAGCTTTGTCTGAATGGGCTCCTCGGGAATATCAACCAATTGCTTTTTTTCGATGACTTCCCTGTCCTTTTCGGTAAAGAAATTCGCCTGATTTTCAGGGAAAAAGTCGTAGTCATTCTTACCTATCAAATATTGTCTGTTCATTCCCAGCAGTTTTTCTCCCGCCTTATTGAATTTCACAAAATTTAGGGTTTCCGCCTCTTTCACAAAAAGCATATCCGGAATGTTCTCGATGATGCTGTCAAGAAACCCCTCATTCCTTTCCAAAGCCTCTTCATTTGCCTTCAGCTTTTGATTCACAATTTCAAGATCAGACATTTTCTTCTCGAGTTTCTTGAAAAGGATTTCATTATGACGCCTGAAGAACTC
The DNA here is from genome assembly GCA_026388255.1 of Pseudomonadota bacterium. Taxonomy (NCBI): domain Bacteria; kingdom Pseudomonadati; phylum Pseudomonadota; species Pseudomonadota bacterium. The sequence goes on from JAPLKC010000121.1 coordinate 9,450, forward strand.
CATTTCTTCACCAAGAGGCTTCGCTGCTGCTGGTTTTGCCGCATATTTTTCTTCAAATAATTCTGCCAGTATATGCATCAGTATTTCCGGCTCTTGAGGTTTGAGAATAAATCTGTCCGCGCCAAGACTCAATGCAAACTTCTCATCCTTTGGTTCGGTGTAAGTGGCCGTATAAAATATAAAGGGTATATGTTTGAGCTGCTCGTCCTCTTTCCATTTCCGGCAAAGTATGAATCCATCCATAACCGGCATCAGGATATCGCTTATAATCAGATCAGGGGGCATTTTGATGGCTGATTCCAGCGCTTCTGAACCGTTCGTAGCCGTCATTACGCCATAACCGTTTCCTTTAAGTGTGATCTCAAGGAAATAAAGGTTTTCTGTATTATCATCGACAATTAGAACTGTTTTCATTACAGGTTATCTCCTTAAGCCTTTATAAGGTGTTGTTCAACTTGTTGTATGAAGGTATCAGGGTTAATCGGCTTTTCGATATACCCGTTGCACCCTGCTTCAATTGTCTTCTCCCGGTCTCCTGTCATAGCATAGGATGTTACCGCTATAATGGGAATCTGCGCAAGGTCAGGGTTTGCTCTAAGGTGTCTGGCAACGGCATATCCATCCATGACAGGAAGCTGAATATCGAGAAGGATAAGCTCCGGCATTATTGAAACAGCCATGTTGATTCCTTCCTGTCCGTCCTGAGCCGCAAAAACCTCATAACCATGTTTTTCCAGGATAAAGGTTACGAGATAAAGATTCTGCTCGTTATCCTCGATGACTAAGATTTTTTTCTTCATTAGAAACTCCTTATGTTATTGCTAAGGCAACTTTTATCTACCCAATATTTCCCTTACTTTGAGCAATAGCTCCTTTGGTAATAAGGGTTTCGGGATGAAGTCAACCGAATCATCGTGAATCCCTTTATTAATTACCATGTCATTCATATATCCGCCGGTAAAACCGGCAGCGTAAAAGTGAACACACTGCCCTTCCCATACTCACTTTCAACCCATATGTCTCCGCCCAGAATGTTAACAAGTTTCTTGCATATTGAGAGACCCAATCCTGTCCCTTCGTATTTACGGGTTAAACCTATATCAATCTGGGAAAAAGGCTTAAAAAGCTTGTCAATGTCTTCGTTACAAATACCAATGCCGGTATCCTTTACACGGACAATAACGATCCCCGGACCGGTTGAACAGGTTGCTGTCACGCTACCCTTTTCGGTAAACTTTATGGCATTGCTTAAAAGATTTAGAAACACCTGCTCTACCCGACGCATATCACTTCTAATCATACCAATATCCGGGGCAATGTCAACAATCAGATCAAGGCCTTTTTTCTCGGCAAGAGGTCGGATAACCTGCTCAACCTTTTTGACAGATGCCGGCAGGTCAAATTCTTCAAGCTCGACTTGAAGCTGTCCGGCCTCTATTTTTGAAATATCGAGCACACCGCTGATGAGTGACAGGAGATGATTTGCGCTGGTGTGCACCATGCCCATTTGTTTCTTCTGTTCCTCATTGAGTTGCCCGACAAGCCCTTGTAAAAGAATGCCTGTAAAACCGATAATGGAGTTCAAGGGCGTGCGGAGTTCATGGGACATGGTGGCGAGAAAGGCGGATTTCAGCCGGTCTGCTGCCTTAGCTTCTTCCATGGCCTCTGCCAGTTCTGCAGTACGTTCGATGATACGCTGTTCCATTTCCTGATTGATCTGCCGTAGTTCATGGGTGCGCGCATTTACCTGACGCTTCAAAATAATGCTTCCCCCAATGCTCATAATAAGAACAATGCCTGAAGCAAGGCCGAAGATTTGTACCCACACCGGCAACTTAAAACCGACCTCTTCGGAAGTCCATTGTTTCATCGAGCGATAGTAAATTGATTTAGGGTCTTTTTTCATGTCCCGCAGATGGTTGTCAATAGTGTTCAATAATTCTTCATGAGTGCCTTTAGCTGTCGCAAAAAAGATGGCAGATGGCTCGAAAACAACCGCCGTATCTTCAAGCCCATACTTTTTTGCATGCATTGCTCCGTAGAGTTGGTTAGTGATGGCAGCATCGGCTTCTTTTTTGGCAACAATCTCAAAGGCTGTTTTGTAATCCGATACCGGAATGAGTGTTATGTTCAACCTGAAACCCTCGGCGTACCGGATAAAAGCTTCCTGCTGAATTGATTTCTCCAGAATGGCGATTCGCTTTCCATTAAGGTCTAATATCGATTGAATTCCACTACCCTTGGGTGCATAGGCCTGAAACCATGCTGTCAGGACCTGTATCTTGTGAAAAGAGAATCTTTTCCCCCGTTCCGGTGTATATGCCACATCAGGCATGAGATCAATTTCCCCTTTTGCCAGGCGATCCAGTCCTTGCGCCCATGTGCCTGCTACATATTTCAAATTCCAGCCTTCGCTTTTCGCAATAAATTCGATAATATCAATAAAGATGCCTGAAGGCCGTCCGTTGTCGGAGGTGAAGACCTTAGGCGTATTTTCATAGACGCCTACAGTCACGATCTGGTTATCAGCCCGCGCAGATGGAAGACCAAGGCATAGAAAAAACAACAGGATTATGAACAGTCGCAAAAGTTGAACCAAATTGACGAGTCTATGTGCTTTGCAAATGCTGTTTTTGTGTGCCAATATATTGTTCATAATCAATATTTTATTGTAACCTGAAATCCAACGAGCTGTCTTGAAAATTCCCATTGGTGGTTTATTTTTGAAAAATCAATTCGATAATAGGGGCCCATGGAAAAATGGCTGTCAATATCCTTTATAATACCGAATTTTATTCTGTTAAGCGTAACATCCCTGTCGTGGTTTTCGTAGAACATCTCCCATCCGATATAAGGCTTGAGAAATATATCAGGGCGAGATATTTCCAGAGTGTTTTTTATTCTGTAATCATTCCAGTCCGGCGTTATTCTGTATTCATAGCGAATCTGATTTGAAATTTTGAAACCGGAAATGGCAAATAATGTGTTCATATTTATGCTGGGTTTCTGTTCGAGCAGCCAGTGGTTATCATCATCTTTTGAATATCCCTGCTGATAGTAAAGAAGAAACGAAAGCCACTTTAATGATGTCTGATATTGCAGACCTGTGCCAAGTTCGATATAGTCATAATTCGACATATCCTTATCAGCCTGTATAAATACATAGGATGTTGATAGAAATCGCTCATTGATTGTGTAGTTAAAATTAAGATCAGTACGGAGGGAATTGTCGTGATCGGCATGAAGGCATGGAGTGGCAAAATAAAGAAACAACAACATTAGAATAACTTTAATATTATACCGTACAAGGTTTCCAATACGTTTCATAACCTTCTTTCACTCTAAAATCCTTTTATTCAAACTTAAATCCCTTCTCCCTGAAGAGTTTCAAGCACACATTAACTGCTTCCATGTCATAGAGTATTCCAGCATTTTTCTTTATCTCCTCCAGAGCGTTATCAATCCCCCGTGCCGGTCTGTATGGACGGTGGGAGGAGATGGCTTCAACCACATCGGCTATGCAGATAATCCGGGATTCGAGAAAAATCTGGCTGTTTTTGAGGCATTGCGGATAACCTGAACCGTCTAATCTTTCATGGTGCTGGAGGACTATCTCTGCTATGGGATAAGGCAATTCAACATCTTTCAATATGTCATATCCTGATCGGGAGTGAATCTTAATTAGTTCCATTTCTATGTGCGTTAATATGCCGGGCTTGCTTAAGATTTCAGCGGGAACCGATATCTTGCCAATGTCATGGATGACGCCTGCTATAAAGATATTCTCTATTGCATTCTTTGATAGACCCATCTCTTTGGCTATTTCACGGGCAAGGCTTGCAACCCTTCTCTGGTGACCTGCAGTGTAGGGGTCGCGTGTCTCAACAATCATGGATATTGCTTTTATGGTGCCTAATAAGGATTTTTGGAGCTTATCCGCGGTTTCTTTTAATATTTCATCGGCTGCTTTACGACCGGTTATATCTTCTACCGTACCCTCATAATGGAGTATTTTGCCTGTCGAGTCCCGAACAGCACGGGCATTAACTGAAACCCAGAATTTACTTCCGTCTTTGCGATAGTGCTGTCTTTCAAGGCTTTGGATAATACCCTGTTCCCCAAGAGCCTTTTTATACCTTATCCTGTCTTCAGGGTTCACATACAGTCGCTTGCCGATATCGTCAATATCCGATACCATCTCTTCCGGCGATGCAAACCCGAACATCCTTGCCAATGAAGGATTTACTGTTATAAGTTTTCCTTCCGGTGTACTCTGAAAGATGCCCTCTACGGCATTCACAAAGATGCTGCGATATTTTTGCTCGTTCTCGGCAAGTAATTTATAGGCTGCGTCAAGCTCAGTCACCTTTTGTTCAAGCTTTTGAATGATGCGCTCATTGTATTCCCTTAGGTATGGCACCTCCTCTTTGAATATTGGGATCTTCGAAGGTATAATCCCTTTTTCGTATTCGTAAAGAACTTCCTTGACAATGGACATAAACGATACAGGTTCGATGGGTTTTTGTATGAATCTGTCAGCTCCGAGACTCTGGGCAAATTCTTCATCCTTTTTATCCGTATAAGAAGCTGTGTAGAAGACAAAGGGGATATCTTTCAATCCGGAATCAGACTTGCATTCTCTGCAAAAATGGAAACCGTCCATTTTCGGCATCAGGATATCGGATATAATGAGATGAAAGGTATCCTTCCTCAGGTATTCAAGTGCCTCCAGACCATTCCCCGCACAGGTGACAACGCACTTTTCACCTTTGAGTATAACCTCTAACAGATACTGGTTCTGTTCTTCGTCATCAACGACAAGAACATGCTTATTAACACAAATCTCATCGGGATACTGGCCCATTTTTCCTCCCTCACATATTCAAAATCACGGTAAAGGTGCTGCCCATGCCTACTTCACTGTGCACCTGAATTTGCCCGTTCATCATTTCAACCAACTTTTTTGTTATTGAAAGACCAAGACCTGTGCCTTCCTGCTTTTTTGCGATTCCAATGTCGGTTTGTTGAAACGGCTTGAAGATTTTCTCCATGTCTTCAGGTTCGATGCCGATGCCCGTATCTTTTACGTCGATTAAAATCCGGGACGCATCCTTTCGACAGGAAATTATGATTCCCCCTTTTTCCGTGAATTTAATGCCGTTATTGATGAGATTGATGAGAGCCTGTTCTACCCGTCGCTGATCGCCGACAAATTCATTGATTGCCTCGTCAATGTATGTGGAAAGGGTAAGATCCTTTTTCACGGCAAGAGGTGTCACAATGTCAATAATGTTTTCTATAGACTTTCGCAAATCGAAGGGTTCGGATTGAAGCTCTAACTGACCTGCCTCAATTTTAGAAATATCGAGAACATCGTTGATAAGATTGAGGAGATGCTTGGAGCTTTTTTGAACCATCCCAAGCTGTTTTCCCTGTTCTTCATTGAGAGGACCTGCAATCCCTTGCAGCATAATGCCTGTAAAACCTATAATAGAATTAAGAGGAGTGCGCAGTTCATGGGACATAGTGGCAAGAAAGGCCGATTTCAACCGGTCTGCCCCCTCTGCTGCTTCCTTCGCTTTCTCAAGTTCCTGCGTCCTGTCTCGAACAAGGTCTTCTAAATGAAGGCGGTATTGATCCAACTCATCCTCTGCCAGCTTGCGTTTGGTGATATCTTCCGAAGTAGTTTCATAGTAAAGCACTGCGCCTGAATCATCGCGTATAACTCGCGCGTTCATGGAGGCCCATATTTTTCTTCTTTCTTTCGTGTAATGCTCTGCTTCGAAACCTTCAACAAATCCGTTGCTTTCTAATGTTTCTTTAAACCGCTCCCGGTCTTCAGGATGAACATATACATTATGAGCCATATCTGTAACCGACTGCATCATCTCTTCCTGTGATTTATAACCATACATCCTGGCTCCGGCAGGGTTGACACTCAGATAATGACCATCAGTAGTGGTTCGGAAAATTCCCATAATTGAATTTTCAAAGATACTACGGTATTTCTCCTCGCTTTGGCGGAGCGCCTCTTCCGCATCAATTCTCTCCCTGACTTCCTGGCGCAGAACGCTGTTAATTCGAATGAGTTGAAAAAATAGAATGGAAAAAATCGAGCTGATTATGCATCCAAAAAGAAAATACAAGGACCTTAGCGGATTGAATACAGGCCATCCCTTAGCGGGTAGCGCAGCTATCTGCCAGCTCCCTGAAGGCAGGGTAATATACATAAGCACAGGGTCCATCGTGAATATCCTGTTGTCGCCCCAGAATGTCTCACCTGTTGCGCCAAGACCATCCTTCCCTCGAAGGGCAAAACGTATGTTCTGGTTTGCCCTGTTGGCAAGCCCGGTGCTCCTGATTAATGTATCAAAATCAATAACCGTTGAGGCTATACCCCAGTAGCGCGGCTCACCATTGGAAGCCGGAGAATCTCTCATATATATCGGGGTGCGGCTGATAATACCCACCCCGCCCTGTACAAGGTTGACCGGCCCTGCAACGACTGTTGTTTTCTCCTGAATCACCCTTAATACAGCTTCACGTTGATCGGGAGTCTTAAGATAATCCAAGCCGAGGGCACGTTCATTTCCTTTTATCGGGTACACAAATCGAATGATATTGCCGGGGGCAAGGGCTATATTTCTAATTCTGGGTTCATTGGTCACGATTTCCTGTGCCATAGACGCAAACTGGGCTTCTGAAATTCCGTGCTGGATTTTCACAAGACTGACAAGCCCTTGGGAAAGATGGATGATGGAGTCAACCTGTCGACTGATTTCCCCTCGTGCCTTGTCCAATCTTGCTGTAATTGCTGTGCGCTCATGACTGACATCAGCTCTGTGATGTAACAATGCAAACCAATAAGCAAGTGCCAGCCCGGCGAGAAATATTAACAGAGAAAGCGCGACAACTGTACTTCTTTTTTTAAAATGAATAATCCGGACTCCCGCTTTTGCGGAAATAACAGAAGGAATATTTTCATCTTTCCACATTTTCACTTTTCCACCTTTCATTCAAACGTAAACCCTTTCTCTCTGAACAGTTTAAGACACGCCTCCACTATCTTCGAATCATAAAGAATACCTTTGTTTTTTTCAATCTCTTCAAGGGCTGCATCTATGCCTTTAGCAGGTCTGTAGGGACGGTGGGATGCTATTGCCTCTACCACATCTGCGACAGAGATAATCTTAGCCTCGAGGAGGATCTGGTCACCTTTGAGACCCTGCGGATAGCCTGAACCGTCCATGCGCTCATGGTGCTGAAGGACTATCTCTGCAATAGGATAGGGCAATTCAACATCTTTTAATATGTCATATCCTGATTGGGAGTGAATCTTAATGAGGTCCATTTCTAAGTGTGTTAATATGCCGGGCTTACTTAAAATTTCAGCAGGTACTGATATCTTGCCTATGTCATGGATAATACCGGCCATACGGATATTATCGACTGTATCTTTCGGGAGTCCCATATCCTGCGCGACTACCGTCGCAAGGTTTGATACCTTCCTCTGATGACCTGCAGTGTAGGGATCACGTGTCTCAACTATCATGGATATTGCCCTTATAGTTCCCAATAAGGATTTTCTGAGTTTTTCCGTGTTTTCTTTTAATACTTCATCGGCTGTTTTACGGCTGGTTATATCTTCTACCGTTCCCTCATAAAGGAGCACTTTGCCTGTCGAGTCCCGAACAGCACGGGCATTAACTGAAACCCAGAATTTACTTCCGTCTTTGTGATAGTGTTGTCTTTCAAAACCTTGAATAATACCCTGTTCCTCAAGAGCCTTTTTATACCTCAACCTGTCTTCAGGGTTCACATATAGTCGCTTACCGACATCGTCAATACCCGATATCATCTCTTCCGGCGATGCAAACCCGAACATTATTACCATTGCAGGATTGACTGTTATAAGTTTTCCATCCGGCCTGGTCTGGAAGATGCCCTCTACAGAGTTTTCAAATATAGAGCGGTATCTTTGTTCACTTACCATCATAGCTTCCTCCGCCCGCTTGCGCTCGGTAATATCCCGGATCGTTCCCTGGAACCC
>JAPLKC010000122.1:0-2938 GCA_026388255.1 Pseudomonadota bacterium
AAGTCATATTTCTGTTGTTTTGTCATTCCCACGAATACCCTGAAGGGCACAAGCGTGGGAATCCAGTGATTTCAATGTGTTCTGGACTCCCGTTTTCACGGGAGTGACGGTTTTACAACTTTTTACGAGTGCATCAAGATTGATTCCTATTCCTATTCCTATTACTATTACTATCCCTCCCCATACAGCACAAAGGGCCCCCAGTAGAAGGGATTGGGGTATTTCTTTTTCATTGCGCTGCGGGTGAGTAAGAGAGCCTCTGAGCGGGATTTGCCTTCTTTGAGATACCGGTAGAATGTGGTCATGTATTCTACGGTCTCCTGGGATGCAACTTCCCAGAGAGATACAACTACAGAGCGTGCCCCTGCGTGTTGAAAAGCACGGGCAAAGTTCACAACACCTTCCCCTTCCATAACCTTGCCTCTGCCGGTCATACAGGCAGAGAGCAGAACCATGTCTGCATCGAGCTTGAGTCCAAGCGCCTTTGAGAGGGTCAGGAATCCATTGTCATTCCCCTGGTTCTCTACCTGACCGAGGAGTAAAAAGGGTTCGTTAATACCTTGCAGTTTTCCCGGGAGGTCACCGTGAGTGGCAAAGTGAAGATAGCGGTAGCCAGCAAGGGGGGTCTGTTTGAAAGTAGTTTCATTGGCATTGATTCCAAGAAGAATGTCAGGGGGATTCGGTTGGGCATTGAAGAGCTTTGCAATCTGTCTTACCTCTCCTTCAGTTTCGGGAAGAGGAGTATAGATAAGCGGCTTGCCCTCTTTATCATCCTTTAAAACCTGTCCCCATTCACGTCTTGTAGCAAGACCACGGAAGGCATACTGATCGAGATTTTGGGCAAGAAGTACCGGCTGTGGTGTACCTTGTTTAAAGGCAATATAGCGAGGATCATCTTTGCTGTAAAATGGATTGCCCAGGGCAAAGAGGGGTTTGGTTGCTTTAGTGGGATTCAGCATACGGTTCAATGCAAGTACGGTTGCTGATTGGGCGTAAGTGATAGTGAATCTGTCTCCTATGTAAACACTATCCCTGGAATCCTTCCCTTCTTGTATAACGAGGGTTTCGAAGGGGAGAAGCCCAAGGATACCGTCTGGAACAATGATGACTTTATCGGTTTTCTTTACCTCTTTAAGGGCATCGGCAAGGAGGAGGTTATAAAGCTCTCCGGCTAACCCTGGAGAGAACATGGCATGTTGCTGTGCGTTTAAGGGCTCCATGAAGGTCTTTATCTTTGTCTCCAGAACTTCTTTCCGGACAGTGATTTTGATCAGTTTTACTGCTCCCCCTTTGCGGATGACAAAGAGATACGTCGCTTCATCACCAAGGGCATATTCGAGGAGGACTTCGTTGGTCTTGAGAGGGATATTCTCTGCAATAACGGGGGAGGGATACTTGAGCGATGCATAACGGGGATAGTCCTGGCGAAGATGCCCGATGAGAGTATTAAGCTCAGAAGTAAGCTGTTGTTTTTTCTGGCGTAATTGGGTCAAAGCCGCCTCTCCCTTCGTGTAGGCTGCAGACCATTCACCTTCAACAGCAAAGAGTTCGCCTGCAAGCATTGCCTCTTTTTCCTGAAGGTCCTTTGGGATTGTCACATCATGGGTCTTCCTCCCCGAGGCTGCTATAACATCGAGAAGGGTGCGGGCCTTTGTTGATTCAGCGAAGTAAAAAGCGCTCTGTTTGAGGTCTCTGCCATAGGCGCTGAAAGAAGGGTCAGACAGGTCTCCCTTGAGAGCCCGTTCAGCTAATACAGAAACAATTCCACGGTAGGACTTGACCCTATCCTCTGCTCCCATGAACCCTTCCTGAGCCTTTCTGAGCCTCCCCCTCGCCTCCTCAACAAGAAGAGCAGCCTTCAGGTACTCCATTGCAGCATCCTTTGTTTGGCCAAGATGTGAGAGGACTTCCCCTCGCTGTGTATGATAGACAATCCTGTCTGACAGGACGTCGTTTCCCTGAATATCTATGTTGTTGAGGTGAGTTAAGGCATCCTGATAGCGGCCAGTGGCGAGAGCAAGAGAAGCAAGGGAGGAGGGGAGATGTTTTTCGATTTTGATTTTGAATGTATGCCACTTTCGTTCCTCCTTTTGCAATTCGGGATTTTCAGCTACATTTTTCTTATGGTAGTCAAGCACCCTTTCTGTTTCGCGGAAGGAAAGCTCTGCGGCAGGATAGTTCTTCATGCGCATCTGCAATGTTCCTTTTTTGAGGAATATGTCGGACAAGATAAGCACGTTCCCCATCAGTATACCGTCTTTGCTTAAACTAATCGCCTCATCAATGGCCTTAAGACCTTCCTCGCAAAACTTCAATGCCTCTGCATTGTTGCCATTCATTGCATAAAGATCGGCAAGGTCCAGATATTCCATGGTTTTCATAGCCAATACAGACGATTTAAGATACCCGGGAAGATTCTCAACAAGGTCCGGCCTTTTGCCCTTCAGCATTTTAGAGGCGTTCACAGTCTCAATATTAAGCTGTTCCATAGATTCCGATCCTTTGATGCTTGACGCTTCCCTGGCATATTTTAAGGCCTCATCATGGTTGCCGAGAGTCAAAAAGATTTTGCTGATCTTTTTCAGTAATTCATGTTGGGGTAGTTTTATTAAATTTCCAAGTGCAGATGAAGATTTATCAGAGATATATTTGGGTAAAGTTGAACCATATTTAGCCCTCAAATCCTCCAGTTGAGCATTCAAATCCTCCTGCAAAATCTTTGCATATTTCATTGCCAGCAAATAATGCTCTAACGCCTCTTCATAAAATCCAATTTCCATGTATGCATCGCCCAGTTTCATGTGGTTGCCAAAACAACAGGTGCTTGTGCTGCCCCCATATTCGGCCTTTCCCTGGCTGCACTCCACCAGCTCCTTCTTATGAAAAGCAATAACTTCATAGTACCTACCCTGCCCTATGTATTTCGATAGTTCTTCAT
>JAPLKC010000122.1:3011-12683 GCA_026388255.1 Pseudomonadota bacterium
TGGAGCCTGCTGCCATCTCTCTAAGTCTCTTGCTGTACGCCTCTCTTTCTCTTGCGAGTTCATCCTTGCTCGTCTTGCTTTTTATCATTTCCGTATACTTTTTCTTGAACGCTTCATTTTCTTTTATCATTTCATCCTGATCCAGGGCATACACCCCGGCAGAGACGGATAACAAGATAAATATGCACGCAACAACAAAGCAAAATGCTTGTTTCATTTGCCTCCTCTCATTGCCCTTTTTAATTATACTCCTTCGCGTCATTAAGGCGTCTGCACTAAAAATTATTCATGCCTGAATTGCACTATTTTTACCCATCCGCCTTCTCCTTCGATCCTCTCAAGAAGTGCGTTGATCCTATTGGGCTGTTGAGTGAGTTCATCTTCCGAGATGTGCTGGGGTGCGCCCGTTTCCGGTGATTCTGCCTGCGGCGTATCCGCCTGGAGCGACTCAACTACCGGTACTACCAGGATTGCCCTTGTTTTGAGGCTGCGTATTGCCCCTCTTACCTGTTCTTTGAGAGAAACGCCTTCTATCCGGCCCCCTACCCCTCTTACATCTTGTCCTGAAGAAAGGCTTTCTATCTCACCCTGTAATGGCCATGAAGTGACAAGGAGATAGAGCTTTTCCTCACCTCTTGTATCGTCAAGCGTATATGCCTTGCCGGGGGCAGGAACCCAGTAGTCCTTTTCTTTTAATACACGAGCATTATTGTCCTTGCCTGGGAAGAGGATATTCACGTTGCCTTTTGCATCTTCCTGAACAACATAGACATAACAATCCTGGAGGGGTCTGAAGAAGATAAGATACCGGTCTGAACGTGATTTGAGACTCATACCGTCCTTGAGTATCTTTATTTTTCTCTCCCCTTTCTTCTGAAAAAAGAAACCGGCTTCCACAATGACTTTTTGTTCTACCGTCGTCTCAGGAGCAGAAGAAATGGAGCGGGTCTGTATGCCTCTTGTAGACCCTGCATATCCCGCTTTTCTTATGATTTCAACTCTTCTGTTAAGGCTGTGGCATGCTTCGGAGTTGTCGCTGCAAAGGGGCATTCTCTTGCCATACCCTTTAGCTATCAGATTAGACTTCGATATGCCATAATGTTGCACAATATAGTCTACAACTGCCTGAGCACGCTTCATTGACAGGTTCCGGTTATACCCGTCGCTGCCCCGAATGTCGGTATGGCCGGCAATCTCGAAAACCCCGGAAATGTCCCTGAGTGCCTTGCCCAGCTCGGCAATCTGGCTAACAGCACTGCCCACTATGTTTGTTTTGTTATATTCAAAAGGGATAAGCGCCTCTCCAAAAGTAATCGACACAATTTCAGCAGGACCTCGTGTCGAGGAAAATAGATTGCGGATGGTTTCTGCCTTTACAACACTCCCCTTCGACATATCACGGGCAAGGGCAAGCCGCTCTTTTGTAATTATATCGCCGGGATCGTATTTGAGGCCCTTTTCATACCACTCGACAGCTTCTTTTGGCCTGTTGGTTTTGTAGTATACGTCTCCTATCCCGAAGTAAGGATATGGGACATGGGGCCTAAGCTCTATCGTCTTTTTGTATTGCTCAGCCGCTTCTTCAAACCTTCCCTGCCTTTCGTACACATCACCCAGATTATTGCAGGCCTCTGCCAGTGAGGGACAGAGATATGTTGCCTCTTTGTAGAGTTGCTCCTTTCTTATGAGGCCGGGGGTGTCATTGTCAAGACCGTAGGCCTCATTGAAAGAGCGCTTTGCCTTCTCGCAATCAGCCCCATGAGCCAATGTAAAAAACAGCGGCAGCATGACCCATGATATTATAATTAAAAAGCGTGTTTTCACTGTCATATCCTCTCTCCTGCCTTATCTTTTCGAATGGCTTCTTATGACCAATGTGTCGTCGCTCCATGCAAATTTGCCGGAAGAAAGGCTTTCCTTAACCTCTTTTACAAGGATTGTCCTTGTCTTTTCAGGAATCTGAGCATAAACGCCCTGCTTAAGAAGCTCTTCAAATTTACCGATCCCGAGTTTATCAAGATCAATAGGCTCTTTTGTGGCAATTACCTTCACCGTCTCTTCACCTACAGGCTCTCCGAATTCAAGCTCAAACTTCTTCCCCATGCGCTCATCGGGGATCTTCCGTTCTTCGCCTGCCCTGATAAAGTTATCCCGGTAAAATCTGTTGGGGAACATGAGATGTACATTTCCCTTGCTATCGGTGTTTATCATCAGGAGATAACAATCTTCGTCCGAACGGAAGTTAAATACTGCCTTTTCACCAACTCTGAAGTCATTCCGGCCCTCGTCGGTAATCCATACCTTTACGTTGAAAGAAGGGTTCGGGTTATGGATGCGGGCAAGTTGCTTGACCATATAATCGCTCTCTATCTGCCTGGCGATTGCCTGAATAAGTTCATCAACATTTTTCGTAGGTGTAATCTGGACAGCATCGCCTATACGGTTGACTAATCTTGTCTGAAACAGGCCTTTATTCACTTCTCCGCGAAGAATCCTGTCAAAGAAATCCTCTTTCGTTAATTTAATATGATTAATCTTTGCAAGGGCCTGCTCAATCTTCTTCAGAACATGCGGGGGGACACCCTTGATATGGTCTATTCTCACAAGTACCTTCTCGTCTTTTACTTCCGGGGGCGCTTCCGGTGCACTATATACAAGCAATGGAGGGCTAACGGGCGGGGCAGGCGGAGGAGGCGTCACAATAACGGGTGGTTTTGCGGGAGGCGCTTCTACTTTTTGAGGCGCCGGTGGTGGAGCCAGAGGGGATGCTACAGCAACAGGTTGTTTTAAAGGAGGCACTTCCACCTTCTGAGGCGCTGGTGGTGGAGCCGGGGGGGATGCTACAACAATAGGCAGCTTTAAGGGAGGTACTTCTACTAATGGTATTGGCGCCGGTACTTCTACTAATGGTATTGGCGCCGGTGCTTCTACTTTTTGTGGCGCCGGTGGAGGCACTTCTACTTTAGGTGGCGCCACAGGCTGCATCTGGGCCATTTGCTGAGGTTTTGAGGGCGGTTTAGGCTTTGACACAGGAGGCTTTGCAATTACCGGTGGTTTTACAACAACAGGCACCGTTACAGGGATAGGTTCTATGGTAGGCGTAAAAACCATTTTTGCGAGGACAGGTCCTTGCGTCGGTTCAATCTGGGGGCTCTGGTCAAGCTTGTGTCTGTTTTTGATAAAATCCCATACATATTTGTGTAAAGCATTATAAGAAATATTTCCTTTAGTTTTTAGCCCGTCCACAATCCCGAGGGTAAGCGCCCCGTTCCACGTCCCGTCCGGCATGGGCATTTCTTGGGATAATTGATTCTCCATTGAAGAAAAAATAAAGACCTGACCGGGAGGAACGTCCGTCTGAGTTGGGATTTTTTGCAAAGAAATATCTCTGCCCCTTGTTTTCTGTGCACCCCCTACTATTTCCACAGGAATAAACCTGGGTCTATATGCAGGTGTTGATTCAAGCTTACTCACAGCTTCACCTCTCATACTCCTCGTCGCTGTTCCGGAATGACAGGAATCCAGGAAAGCAGTAACACTCCTTCCTTCAAGTTTCCTGAATAGAACACCAAGCTCATCATCAATAATCATGCCTGCTTTCAACTGGTCCAGCGTGCCCTTGGGGGGCATTTCATAGGTACAGAGCGTTTCATCCAGCCCGTCATCTTCATCACCGTTTTCATCCGGTATCTGGGCGCCATGGCCGGAAAAATGAAAGAATACCGTGTCACCCTCTTTGGTCCCGTTGACAAGCCAGTTATTAAAAGCCTTCAAAATAGCCGGTCTCGTGGCCTGACTGTCCGTCAAAACCATGATATCCTTCTCAGAAAAACCAAACTGGTTAATCAGCCTCTCTTTCATGATATTCACATCGTTAACAGCGCCTTTCAGGTTGGTTATCTCCTTCTGCAACTTATTAGAATAATAGGGAAGATATTTGTAATTATTGATGCCGATTAGCAATGCCTTTTTTGTAATCGCATAAGAAGGCAAAGCAAAAAAAATGGTGAAAATAAGAAAGAAAATGGTACAGGATAACTTCACCGGAAATCTACACTTCATAGTACCTCCCATTAAAATATATTAATTGAATCTATATATGAACCTCTTGCAAAAGTTTCATCATTGCCTTTTTCTGTCATGCTTGCGCAAGCAACATCCGGTGGATTCAATTACTTCTGGATACCGGTTTTCACCCCCGGATTCAGGCCTTCCGGGGCATGCTTAGTGACAGGGTTTTTTAATTTATAAGAAGCTATAATATACATGCCAATAAGACTGAAATGGAGCAAAAAAGTTTCAATCCGTCGATAGCTGCATAAAGATTTTTTACTAATTTAATGAAACCCTGGCGCCCCTTAATGCTTCCATAAATCATTTATAGAGCCTTTTCTTGCAACATCGCCCATAGGTATCGCTTCGACCCGCTCTGCCAAAGCATATCTTCTCTCGCCTGGATAAATCACATAAATTCTTTCCAGACCCAGGTCAGTCAAGGCAGCCCGAATTGAAGGCGTAAGCTTTGGAGCATCTACCTGTTTGCATTCGACCCCAACCATCCTTCCATCCTTTCGCAGCACAAGATCAATTTCAGCCCCACCGTGAGTGCCCCAAAAATAGGCTTCATCCGGTTCCACAACTCTCAGCACTTCATCGATCACATAACCTTCCCAGGACGCACCTGATTTTGGATGATCCAAAAGCTCTTTCCATGTCCTTATTCCTAACAGGTAGTGCAACAACCCGGTATCAAGAAAATATATTTTTGGCGCCTTTATCTGTCGTTTTGTTATATGGACATGCCAGGGGGGCAACTGGCGGATCATGTAGACATCTGTAAGCAGGTCCAGATAACGGCGGACTGACGTCTCGCTTATTCCAAGTGAGCGGGCAGGTTCAGCAGCATTCCATACCTGGCCATGATAATGGGCAATCATTGTCCAGAATCGTAAAAGAGTCGTCGCAGGAATCTTCACGCCGAGTTGTGGCAAGTCACGTTCCAGAAAGGTCTGGATGAAATTTTTACGCCAGGCAACACTATCCGGCTCTGATCGCGCCAAATAGGAAAGTGGAAACCCACCTCGCAGCCAATGCCGGGTTTGCGCCTCCTTTCCGACTTCTTCAAGACAAAATCCGCTCATGGATATCATTTCGACTCTCCCTGCCAGCGATTCTGAAGACTGTTTAAGCAAAGCAGGTGATGCGCTGCCCAAAATAAGAAATCGTGCCGGAAGAGGATTCCGGTCAGAGAGCACCCGGAGAATAGAAAACAAATCCGGTCGCCTATGAATTTCATCAATAACCACCAACCCCTCCAGGGATTGTAGTGCCGTCATGGGCTCATAAAGTCTGGCCAGGCTAACGGGGTCTTCCAGATCAAAGTAGTTCCGGGATGCCGCATCGATCAGTTCACGGGCCAGGGTCGTTTTACCACATTGCCGTGGACCAAGGAGCACGACCACCCGGCTCCGCTTCAAAGCTGTCTCAATTTTGGAGAGTAGGTGCTTTCGTCTGATCATAAAAACCAAGTACCATGAAAATACACCACAGTCAAGAGGATTTTCAAGGTATATCCTGCTCTATTGTCAGTTTATTTAGGGGAAAATCATTGCCGACAATTACCAAATGAAAGAGAGGATAACGCGACCATCAGCGAGAAGTGTAACAAGTCGACAGCATTGCCTCTTTGGGTACCTGTTTATGTTCTTAACGCTGTTCACGTCAAGAGCTGATTCCTATGCCTTTCGGTCGCACGATAAGGACTTGAGGCCAATATTGCCAAAAGTGCGTCGCAGTTCAGATACCCCACAAGAAGACATGGAGTCTCTGGCTTTCCTTCAATACTATAAATTGGAGCACTCTGGTGCCATCAAATTGATAGGTTATGACGTCAATACCGGGGAAAGACATCATGCCGGCGGCATTTGAGCCCTGAATAGGGTAGACCCGACCCATTTTAATTTCTTTCAAGATGTTGTTGAGCGAGGCCTGCTTAAAAACTACGGGAATAGTGTTCGTCAAGAAAGTCTGCAATATCTTCTGGCTTGTTATAGCATTGTTTGCGGAATTGTTATCAGGCAGTTGTATCTTTAATTCTATTTTTGACAGATTCTTCTTATCGCCAATCAGTCTCAATATTGAGCCCTCCTGGCGGCCTTCACAGATTTCCTGGCCGTCTTCTCTCTGAACTTCCTTGACATTGAAAAACTCTAAACCGGGCAGCACCTGGTCATAGGTAATCCCCAATGGCTTGTTGATTTTTCCTCCAATTGCAGTACCAGTGAGGAGGAGCAAAAAGACAAGAACCAGTATCACTTTCTTCGACATGACAAATTACCTCCTTTTAAGTTAGTAACAACCTCTTGCTTGTGTTGCTGAAATATCATTCAAATTATTATTGATCAACTTATGTCCCGCAATGAGCAGTCAACATAAAAATCAGCCGGAGTTAAGAGCGATCCGATGCATAGCCTTTCCAAGCTATCATTTTGAGTCAGTGACCGACCACCGGTTCTACAAAAATTGTAATTTAGTAAATGTCCCATTCGTTTATTCAATACATCATGGTTATTTACTTTGTTAAGGACGCCCTCTTCAAGCATAATTAATTCTCATTAATTTTCCATTCACCATCTTCACGACGAAAGCTTATCGGTAATTCACCTTTCAGAAATCGCTGCTTTTCTTTGCTCATCGTATCTTCGGTTAAAGTCCAAGCTTTAATCCACTTATCCGGATTTTCTTTTAGGGCCTTTACTACACGACCCGGTACTCTCCGCTCGAAAAACAGTCAGGAATCAAATCATAACGGTGTTCCCGCAGAAGCTTTTGAAGCTTCTCGATGGTTATCCATTGTGCTTCAACGTTTTCAGGTTGAAAAACATAATAACGTAAATCCCC
Source organism: Pseudomonadota bacterium (assembly GCA_026388255.1). Classification (NCBI taxonomy): domain Bacteria; kingdom Pseudomonadati; phylum Pseudomonadota; species Pseudomonadota bacterium. The sequence goes on from JAPLKC010000122.1 coordinate 9,912, forward strand.
TTTTTTTGCGGCGCTTAATAAACCCATCTTCTTAAAGCGTTGTAATAAACTATTGGGAACCTGAACACCTTGATTGACAAGCTGAGCAGCCCTGTTAAGGTGTTTGTCGGACAACTCATGTTTGTTCTGGGAACGATAAAGCGCTGACAAAAGAGCATGGGCTGTCGCAAAATTCGGATCAATGTTTGTGGCCTTGTTAAGTGCGTCAATCGCAGAACCAATGTCCCCTTTCAGGGCATAAGAGTAACCAAGAATCATATAAGCAACAGCGTAATTTAAGTCAAGGCCAATGGCACGTCTGGAATTTTCGATGCCGACATTGAAGAACATATTATTCATTTCCTTCGTAAGCCCTTTATATGGAAGAAACTGAAGGGCTTGGCACAAAGTTTTGCCTACATCCTTTGTTATTTTCTTGTTCAGAACATCTTCTGCGACGGTCAATCCCAAACTCGAAAAGGTATCGTCGTCATTTGACTCGATATCTAATTTCACGGCTTTTATAAATCGATTGCGGGCGTCTTCAAAATTACTTTTTATAGCTGCTGATATGCCTTCGTTGTATTCTTTATTTTGTTGTTCAGCCGCTATAACCGAATGTTTCATTACAATCGGAGACAATGACATAAATGCCAATACAGAAATAAGGATCAGTTTCCAAGAGAATTTTCTTTTAGTTAAAATCATACCGGAATCCTCCATATCTTTATTTTATCGCAACCGCCCACATTGAGCGGTTAACCCCTGAATTGAGCTGTTGCCGGGAACCTATAGATTGAAGACCGAATTCCTTCTCCAATGCCTCCTTATGCACAGGTTCGCTCCCATTTCCCTGTCCTCCTTTTGTAATATTTAACAACATACAAAAGGACTGAAAGGGAGCAAAAAAGTTTCATCCACAGATTACACAGATTTGCACAGATTAGAGTACCATCCTTTTATATTCCAAAGATTTTGAGCCAAAATTGAGCAGCAGGCCAACTCTTATACGAGTCGCTTTCAGATAGTTAATAATTTGGGCTTCCTCGTTGGCAGTAAGCTTTTCGATGGCTTTTATTTCAACAACAACTTTTTCAAATGCAATAAAATCGGGTTTATACATTTTGTTGAGTTGCTGCCCTTTATAGAACAGGATTACATCCGGCTGAGTCCTGAAATCTATGCCCTGTAGAATGAACTCCCTTTCCAAAGCCTCCTGATAAACCGCTTCGAGAAAACCGTTTCCAAGCTCTTTGTGGACCTTGAACACAAACATATTAGCGCTCATCTTCAAGACAGAACTCCTTATTATGGACTATTTCTGTTGAACAATTTTGTCGATGCCAATGGCAACATACTTGCCACGCTCTTTTTTAAAGTCGACTTTCACCTTATTGCCGCTCTCTATTTCCGTAACCATTATCATCTCTATGGCGCCTTCCTCTTTGTTTCCTTTTTTATTCTCTTTTGTCGTAGGCGAATTCTTCACGACCTTGCGAAACCTCGTGTCCGTAATATCAAGGGCTATCACGCCCAACTCGTCCCGCAGGATCAGTCTGTTTGTAGTATTGTCAATATATGCCACCGTACCAATAGTCTGTAACCTTATTAACTCTACATCTTCTTTCATTTTTATGGAGAGATCATGGAGACTGTAGTAGTATCGGCAATTCATAATACGCCCACCAGAATGGTCCCTTGTTATTACGTCGGTGATATAGGGGTTCCATTCTGTGGATCCCGTGGTCTTGCCCGAAAGAATCCAGTACCTTCGTCCCATAGCATTTGCGTGACATGAGTCGACAAAGGTTATTGCATTTCTCCCTTCTAGTTTTTTTAGAAGAAGGTCAATCTCAGCATCAGTTATGATCCCCGCTTCACTCCAGGGTTCTACCCTTTTCGTTGTAACATCGTACGCACAGATCGCCTCGTAAAATCCATTAATTTCATCACCATCTTCATCGGGAACCTGGGTTCCATGGCCCGAGAAATGGAAGAAAACCATGTCTCCCGGTTTCGTGCCTTTTATGAGCCAATCCTCAAAAGCCTCCAGGATGGCCTTTCTTGTCGCCCGGCTATCCGTCAATACCTTGATATCCTCATCTGAGAAGCCATAGAGCTCGATGAGCTTCTCCCTCATCATCGATACCTCTCTGACGGCCCCCTTCAGGTTCTGTATCTCTCTCTTGTGTTCTTTTGAATAAAATGGAAGGTTCTTGTAGTTATTAATTCCAACGAGGAGCGCCCTTTTTGCGGCCATTGATGAGGTAGGGGCACCAAAAATAAAAGTACACAGCATAATAGCCGGTAGCAAAAGGAATAACCTTCTTCTAAACATTCTCGTCTTCTTCATCTCTTCGGCCTCCTTGGTGTTATTTACCGCTTCCCCGAGCGTCGGACTCAGAGATAAGACCACATGAACGCAAAAAAAGTTTCACTGCTCATCCATATTATTTTCATATTCCAAGTTTCACCTGTAATCCCCTATCATCTCAAAAGCTGCCCAGTAGTGCGGATGGGCATATCGGGGTATCTTTTTTAAGGCAATCTGTGCCTGACGGAGGGCCTCAGGTTTGCTCATCCCTTTGAGCCAGTTCTTATAGAAGCTCTCCATGATGATGGAAGTTGATTGATCATCTACCTCCCAGAGGGTGGCAAGGAGCGAGGGAGTACCGGCATAGATGAATCCACGGGATAACCCGACAAGGTCATCTCCTCCCGTAACCTTGGCAAGGGCTGTTTCACAGGCAGAGAGCGTTACAAGGTTGGCATTGGCAAGGTTCATTGAGAATA
>JAPLKC010000123.1 GCA_026388255.1 Pseudomonadota bacterium
AGAGGGGCCCACAATATCGAATAACAGCGGTATATACAAATGGTATATCGATCCTGAAAAATGCCTCGACTTTTGGGCACGCAACAATGGGAGTTGCGGAAACTGCGTCCGTGTCTGCTCCTACAATAAGCTGCCGGGTAAACTGCACGATATGGCAAGATTCCTGATTAAACACGCATCCTGGCTGAACCCTGTTCTTGTAGGGATGGACAAGCTGGTCGGCTACGGCAGTCGGGTCAAGACGGAAGATGCCTGGAAATAAAAGAGCCTATTGCCGGACTCAACTTCTTCGAAAGAAGTCTGACTATGATCTCTATCTATTGTATGCTTGCTAAATCTGTTGATATAAAAGGTGGAGACAATGTCACATTGAGATTAGGCGCTCCTGAAGACAGGATATTGTCCTGACGCCCCGGTAAAATAATCTCTACACCGGTACTAGGACTCGTGATCATTGCTCCACCTGTTTTTATAATTTCATTCTGCTGATATTTTGTCAAGTAAGTTTACCACTTCTATAAGCACAAAAGTGGCGAATTACTATTGCCCTTGAGAAACTGTATTCCTGTATAACCGGAAGAGTATGTTCTGAATCTTGCCGTTTATTATTTCCATGGATAATTCCTGTATGACCCTGATTCCCATAGATTATAACAGGTCCTTCTTAAGCAGAAGTATCGGAGAGGGCCTTATTGAATTCAGGACTGTTAAAATGGGTAATGAAATCATCATTAGGGGAATATTGTCAGGCAGATCCGGAAACTTTAACTAAATCCAATTTTTAGTGATGCACAGGAGGTCTTTTCTGAAATTCATTTTTATCGGCAAGATCTGATTCTGAAGAATAAATTCTCAAATTACGCCGATGCAATTTGAAAAAAATACACACTCATCCACAGATAAATACATCTGCATAATTTCCACGCTTAACCCCGCTTTCTGCCGCTATCCATCTCTATAAACACAATCTGTTCTGACATAACGGGGGAGTTATAAAAATCCCATACCCCCTGTTTTATAAACTGGGAAATGTGTGAAATGTACCGAAATTTTATAATGATATGATTTGGAAGCGTCTTATGCTTGACGGATAAATGATAACGATGGGGTGCGGATTCGTTTTAAAGTGAGAACATTCGCCGGATATATATTAAAGTTCTATACAGGAACCGACAGGAGAGGTGCGTAGTGAAAAAGGAGTAAGCTATAATAGTATGTTTGGATTATTTTTTAATAATAATTTACTTGACAGGAGGAGTATAGGATGTCCCCCGCCCCGTACCCCCTGTTGAAGCTTTATGAATGGATTTTTCCGGATTCGTAACATCCTCTACTTATGATAAAGCCGGCATTATGAGCGGGTATGATGAAGGCGTGTAAGATTCTTCAAAAGGTACTCCCAATCCTCTCCGCGAATCTGACAAAGGCCCAGGCGGCTGGGGACAGGTATTTCCGCTGTAAGTAGGCAATGCCGTATTCAATGATCGGCGGGCCTTCGATAATGGGAATTACCTTGAGCAAGCCCTTCTCAAGCTCATCCTTAAGGGCGGACTTTACCATGAAGCACGCTCCCTGATTTTCTATGGCCAAGCCCTTCATCAGCTCAGCATTCGCAGATTCCAACACAATATTGGGTGTGATATTGAACCTTCGCAGGTAGGCGAGCACCACCTCCCTGAGAGCCGATCCATACTGGGGTATGATGAGGGGAATAGCGGGAAGTTGCGCTACCGAGACCTCTTTCGCCGTTATGTTTGAGCTGTGAGGAGATGCAACGAGAAGGATATCCTCTTTCACCATGGGTATTACTTTCATTTTTCTGGAACGCCCCCCGCAGTGTATAACCCCCAGATCGTATGCCTGGTTCTGAATGCCCTTCATGACTTCCGGACTTGTCCCCTGACCCATCACAATCTTCACATCGGGATAGTCCTTCTTAAAAGCCGCTATCACCTTCGGCATAATATACTTGGCCGGTGTTTGCGGACAACCTATTTTTAGAATACCCAATGTGTCCATTGTCATCTTGCCGAGAAAGGCTTCCATTTCTTTGATCTCCTCAAATATTCGATTTGACCGGAGAAATACCGTCTTTCCGGCTTGAGTCAGTTGAATGGAGTTGCCTTCACGGTACATCAGACTTACGCCCAGAGTTAGCTCCAGTCGCCTGATCTGCATGGTAACGGCCGGAGTTGTCACCATCAACTCCCGGGCTGCCTCAGTGATGCTATTGAGTCGGGCAGCGGTTGCAAAAGCCCGTAGTTGATTGATATTGAGAATCATTGGCCACTCCAGGTGTTAACAATAAGTTAAACCTATTTAACTTTTATTATCTTGACTTGTCAAGATCAATTCTGGAGAATGTAGCGAAGGACGTGTAGGGGAAAAGGGTCAGAATCTTTGCTCAACCCACATAGCCGCATCAAAAAAAAGGAGGGGTAATCATGGCATCAAAAAGAAGCTTTGCAATCCCGGCAGAAATGGAGGACATTAAGGGGACTGATGGGTGGCGCGAGATGTACCCCGCCCACATGGTCTTCGCAAAGGACAATCCGGCGCAGGTAGAGTTTGATAGCTCCAGATTCTGGTACCTTGACAGCGTACACAATCCGTATCCACTCAGTCCGCTAGATTCCTACCGGCCCGATATGTGGCGCCTTGCACTCACACAATCCGCCAACAGAATCTACTTGGTTCCACCTGCGAGAGGGCTCAACCAGCGTATTCTGAATGGCTATCTCTATATCTGCCCGGAGCCCGTTTTAGACCCGGAAGAGATTGGGAGGCGCGTCCCGGAATTTGAGAAACGGGCTGGCTACTATTATCAACACTGGGATGAGATCGTCGAGCGTTGGGGCACGAAAGTAGATGATATTATTAAAGAGATGGAATCAATTCGGTTTTTGGATCTACCCGACGTAGAGCCTGAATCGACTGTAACCGGAGGTAGGGGTTACGGCGAAAGTTACCGCCTATTGAGGGACTACAGCCGGTTCTGGGATATTTACTACCTTCTGGCCCAGTATCATTTTGAGCTACTCAATCTTGCTTACGGTGCAGATGGGGATTTGATTCCAAACTCTTCAGGCCACCAGAGGAATTACAGAAGCTGGCAAAGATGGCCTTAGAGACGGGCTTGGCCGATGAGGTACTCTCATGCAACGAGTGGAACGAGGTGCCAGCACGGTTAGGAAAAACTGAAAACGGCAAGCGTTGGCTGGAAGCGTTCGAGAAGGCGCGCTACCCCTGGTTCGAAATGTCGTGCGGCCTCGGGTGGTACCATCACGAGCCCACTTGGAACCAGAATCTGAACGTTCCCTTGGTGAACATCAAACGCTACATTGAGATGTTAAAGCTGGGCAAATCAATCACCAGGCCGCGCGAGAAGGTAGTCGATGAGCGTAACCGGGTCATAGCAGAATACCGGTCGCTCATCAGCAGCGAGACAGATCTAAAGGCCTTCGACATGCTCTCCGGAATTGCTGCAAAAGCGGCGCCACATTCTGAGGACCATAATTGGTACTGGAGCAATTATGAGAATGCAATATTTTTCGGAAAAATGCGGGAGCTCGGCAGCGTCTTTGTGAGCCACAACATCATCAAGGAAGAAGACGACATTTTCTATATGCACCGGTTCGAAATCCCCCAGGTAATTTACGATCTGTGCATAAATTGGGCAGTGAGTGCGCCGCCGGTCAGTTCTTACTACTGGCCAGACAAGATAGCTCGCAGGAAGGAGATTGTGGAGAAGTTCAGGGCCTGGCAGGCGCCGCCGGCCCTGGGTCCAGCTCCGGACTTTGTGACCGAGCCCATCACGATTGCCATGTTTGGCATTACTACGGAAAGAATCAACGATTGGCTCAGCGCCAAAGAAGTCAAGGCGGGCGAGATTAAGCAATTGACCGGCTTCGCAGCATCGTCTGGGATTGCTGAAGGCCCTGCACACGTGTGCAAATCGATCGAAGAGATATCGCAACTCAAGGTTGGAGAGATACTGGTAGCATCAACCACATCACCTAACTGGGCCCCTGCCTTTCAAATTATCAACGGCTGCGTGACAGACATTGGGGGCACCTTTAGCCACGCAGCAATCGTGGCTCGCGAGTATGGCACGCCGTCGGTGCTGGGAACAGGATTCGCTACCCAGGCGATCAGGACAGGCGATAGGATTCGTGTGGATGGGAATAAGGGCGTGGTCACGATACTCGAACCCGAAAAATAAAGGTTGCCGGGCATGGCGGAACCCCCGGCTGTGCCCGGCAGCGGCATCATGAGCCAATAGAGGAGGAAGGAGAAAATGGTGGGCAAGCAAGACACATGGATTTACTGGCTTGATGAGGTGACCAAAGATCAGAGTGATCTTGTGGGTAGGAAGTGCGCGAATTTAGGTGATATGACGCGGGCAGGCTTTCGTGTTCCTCAGGGATTTGCCCTGAGTCTCGAGGCTTACAAGCGATTCCTTGAGACGAGCGGAGCGCAGGATCAGATTCACAAGTACCTTGCATCTTTTAAGGCAGATGCGCAGGATCTGTCCGACCTTTCCAAGTGGCAAGAGGCATCTGACGCGCTAAGGGCCATAGTCGAGTCTATGCCAATGCCTGCTGACATGGGACAGACAATCAGCTCATACTATAGGGATCTCTCGCGCAGATGTGTTACTGACCATTGCCCTGTAGCAACGCGCTCAGCGGGAGCCACGAGCCATCCAGGCCAGTATGAAACATTTCTTCACGTACGGGGTGAGGCGGAGGTTCTTCGCCACATCATCAGAGTCTGGGCAAGCACGTTCAATCAGCGTTCCCTGGTGGCCAGGGCCAGGGCCAATTTGCCTCTGGATGCCGATCCCATCGGTGTGGCCGTTCTTCAAATGGTCAACGCAAGAGCGGCCGGTGTGCTGTTCACCCTCAATCCCGCAAACGGAGATCGCTCAAAGATCGCCATCGGCGCCAACTGGGGGTTGGGCGAGAGCGTCGTCAGCGGTTCGGTTACGCCTGACGAGTGGATGGTCGACAAGGTAGTCCTGGAGATAAACAAGCGCACCGTTGTGCCCAAGCCCCAAATGTACGTGGTTGTCTCGGCAGGGGGTCGAGAAGAGGTGGCCATGTGCGAGGTTCCCCCGGACAGGCAGTGCATCCCGTGCCTGTCTGACGAAGAAATCATAGAGCTTGCCCGGATAAGCAAGGAAATCGAGCGACACTACGGCACACCGCAGGATATAGAATGGGCTGTGGATGCGGAACGTGTCTTCCCCGACAATATCTTCATTTTACAGGCGCGACCCGAGTCAGCTTGGAGAGATAGGCCGAAAGTATCGCTTTTGGCGGATAGTGATACCCCGGCCCGACAGGTATTAAGCTATCTGGTAAATATCAAGGCCTGATATGACAGAGTTGAGGGACAGGTGATGACAGGGAAACCACGGATTATTGTCGCAGGAATCCTCGATACCAAAGGCACAGAGATCAAGTTTATTGCTGATCGGGTACGGGCAGCGGGCGGGGAACCGATTATCCTGGAATTGAGCCTGAAAGAAGAAACGGGCTGGGCGGACGTGAGCCTTAGCGCGCTCCTTTCCAGAGCAGGTCGTGCTCCAGAGGAGTTGGTCTCCATGGTAAGGACAGAGGCCGCAGAGATCATTGTAGCATCGGCTTTAGAAGTAGTCGCCGAAATGATAGCACAGGATAGATTAGACGGCATGATTGCCTTTGGTGGCTCGACTGGCACGAGTATGGCTACGAGGATAATGCGTGTCCTCCCTATCGGTATGCCAAAACTAATGCTCTCAACGATGGCATCGGGAGACGTAAGTTCCTACGTCGGGACAAGGGACATTACCATGCTCTACCCAATTGCCGAGGTGGGGCTCAATGCCATTACCCGGCGGATACTCAACTACGCGGCGGCGGCAATTGTTGCCATGGCTTCCCCGCCTGTCCTTCCTTCAGAGGACATAAAACCCATTATCGGCTGTACGATGCTTGGGGCTACGACACTGTGCGTGCTTCATGCCTCTGGACACTTCAATGCCTCAGGTTACGATGTGATGATTAACCACGCCGTCGGCAGCGGGGGCAAGTCGATGGAGGAACTGATCACCGAGGGCTGTATCGTGGGGGTGTTGGACATAACTACCCATGAGATCGCTGATTTCCTCCTTGGAGGTGTCATGGGTGCGGGACCTGACCGCCTTACGGCAGCATGTGAGAAGGGCATCCCACAGGTTGTCTCCACGGGGGGTCTCGATATGATCGTTTTCGGGCCACCGGAGGCAGTGCCCGAGAGATTCCGTGCCGAAGCGGCCAAGCAGTTGCCGGGCCGCACTATCCGCATGCACAACCCGGATCTCACCATCGTAGGTACCACCCCCGAGGAGGCTTTCGTCATGGGGCAGTACATGGCAGAGAAATTGAATAGAGCCAAAGGACCTACGGTACTCACTGTTCCCATGCGAGGCTGGACTGCCTATGACATCGCAGCGCCCGACATGAATCTGGGCTGGCCAGGCCCTGGGCCCGGGCCGTTTTGGGTTGCAGACCCGCACAAACCCGAATGGTCTCTTCGTGCGAAGCGTTTTCTCGAAGGGCTGTATACCAAGGTCGACCTGACAAAACCCAATCTCTCCGTAATGGAGGTAGATAGGCACGTAAATGAACACGAATTTGCTGATTTGGTAGCCGGGCTCCTTTTCCGGATGCTGTCGGGCACATGGAAGAAAGAGAGTCAATAACAGGTTGAGAGGTGTAATGATGGCAAAAATTGTTTCAGAACCCACCTACAGGAGGTTCATTGTTGACAAGTTGGAGAGGTTTGACGAGGCGAATCACGTGTATTCCCGTGTGGACCGGGGGGAAGTGATCCCGCAGGAAATGATTCCACAGGGCGACTCTTCAAAGTCCGCCGTTCATCAATTGTTCAATTATGATGACAACAGGAAAAACAAGCACGGCTATTCCAGGACCGATTACGCCTTTAGATGGGCAGGGCGGACAATCGACTATGTAACCCGTCGCACTCAGTATGGACGCGAAAATCCCCCGAAATTACCCCCTGTGAAGATTGACAGCGTTGAGCGAATGACGGACCTCATCAAGAAGGCTGCCCTATGGTTCGGAGCAGATCTGGTAGGCGTAGCCCCCCTTGACCGCACGTGGGTCTTCTCGCGGCTGGGCGATCATAGCAGCCAGTTGGGTCTGGAAGGGAAGGCAGGCGACCCCATAGAATTGCCCGAATATTTCACTAGCGTCATTGTTGTGGCGCTGGAGATGAGTTACGACCACGTCCGGAGGTCACCGGCCATGGATGCCTCCGCAGACCTCGGTTATTCCCGGATGGGTTTTGTGGCTTCCAGCCTTGCCCGATTCATTCAGGAACTCGGTTATCACGCAATGCCTTCGGGCAACGACACGGCGATTTCGATACCCATGGCCGCTGACGCTGGACTGGGAGAACTTGGTCGTAACGGCATGCTTATTACGGAAAGATACGGCCCCCGGGTGAGGCTGTGCAAGGTATTTACCAATCTCCCCCTTGTCCACGACAAACCGATAGACCTTGGTGTCCAGGCTTACTGTGAGGTCTGCCAGAAGTGCGCGGAGCTTTGTCCGGGGCAAGCGATAAAGTATGACGAACGGACGGCAGAGCACAACAACATTTCCAACAACAACGGCATCCTCAAATGGCCTATCAATGCTGAGAAATGCATCCTTTTCTGGGCGAAGCAACGATGCCACTGCTCCACCTGCATCAGGGTCTGTCCGTACAACAAGCCTGATACACAGTTTCACAAGTTTGTCCGCTGGCATGTGAGCCATCTGCCTCAGTTCAACAGGCTTTACAAATGGATGGACGATGCGTTAGGATACGGGAAGCAGATCCTCGGAGATCCGAGGGATGAATTCTTCCCGTGAGAGGGAGGAACGAGGTAGTTGAGGGAAGGGCAACGAAAGTGATAGCTTGGCGTGCGGTCATACTCGGGAATAGGCAAGATGAGGTTTTTATGGAAATTGTAAAAGACCAGGGGTGCTTCACGCGGCACGAAGCCACTGTTTTTACGTTCAAACCGGTAAGGCCCCGCCTACACTCACGGAGTCGATACGTGAAGCCGAGAATTGCACGTATAACTGTGTCTCCATGGAAACTACGCTAACCGTAGGTTTAGCAGGTATCCTCATTTTCCTTGCCCATTTGTTTGCTTGGTTCTTTGAGCGCACCAAGATCCCTGACGTTCTTATGCTCATTTTCACGGGCTTTTGCATCCGTCTTCTACTTGACATGTTTGCTGTCAACTGCCCGGTGCATTTCGGGTCCGTTTTTGCTTCCGTTACCCTCGTGGTTATACTTTTTGAGGGCGGTCTGGGACTATCCTTAAATGCCCTGAAAGCGTCATTGCCACAGATCCTATCCCTCACCGCACTCAACTTTTTCGTAACGATGGGAGCCGTTGGATTTGCTGTTTTCTACCTCACAGGGTTAGAAAAAATGGTATCTTTCATGTTCGGCGCTATCGTGGGATCTACTGCACCGACAATCATTATCCCACTCGTCCGCCAGATCAAGATGCGTGATGTGCCTATGACCATCCTGTCCATAGAGTCTGCTGTGAGCAACGTAATTAGTTTCATTGTGGCTTTTGCTATGCTCGATGGTTACAAATCCGGCAACCTCCGTTTTGGCCTAATGATGGGCCACATAGCAGTATCGTTTATTGTCGCATCAGGCCTTGGATTTACAGTCAGTCTGATATGGTCATGGCTTCACAACAGGGTAGGAAATCTGCAGAACAGCCTGTTTATCACATTCGCTTTTGTGTTCACTATATTTGGCATCGCCGAGATATTATCCTTGAGCGGCTATATTGCAGCGCTGGCCTTTGGAATCAGCATAGGGAATGGAGGAGGGCTACTGGCACCGGCAGTGCTTCGGAGGCGTTACACCTTTTTGAAGACAATCAATGTCCATCCTGAAGAAAAAAGGTTCTTCTCTGAAATAGTTTTTCTCCTCAGAAGCTTTTTCTTCGTTTATGTGGGGTTCTCCGTCCAATTTACCGAGCTAAGGTCGGTCTATTTCGGTTTTCTTCTCACTATGTTAATATTCCTTTTGCGCATTCCCGTAACCCGACTTTCGATCAGCAAGGCTATTCATAAAAGGGATGTGTCTTTGATAGCTGTGATGAGTCCTAAGGGGATAGCCGTGGTGGCCATGGCTTCCCTTATATTTCAGGATGTAGGAGGCGATAGTTCTGTTTTGCAGAATATTGCTAATGGTGTGGTCATATGCAGTATTGCCATGACCTCAATTCTTGTCTTCTTTCTTACCAAAACTCCCCTGCTGAAGTTTTATGAATGGATTTTTTCCGGATTCGGAACATCCTCTAACTTACGATAAAGGAGGTTATATGAGCGGTTATCACAAACGGAACTGGGAAACCTTCCCCATGCACAAAATAAATCGAGTGGACCGTCCCACCACGATTATACATGATGATCAGGTGAGACGAACGGACGAACGTGAAAGCGGGTTCAACAAGGCGGCGCGAGGCGACTTCGGTGAGCGGCTCGCAAAGGAACGGTTTCGCTTTGGGGTGAAAAACCCTTTCTCGGCAGCGCTCGTCAACATGCAGTATTTTCTTGCCGGGATAGTCGATGGTCTGGTCGCGCAGCAAAAAGCCCCGCTTCCTGAAGACCCCGAAATCCTTTCGCGCCATATCAAAGAAGTTGCCTACTTCCTGCGTGCCGATGCCGTGGGCATCTGCAAGCTCCCTCCGTACGCGGTCTATACGAACCAGTTTCCTAACGGAGAGCCAATAGAACTGGATCACAAATTTGCCATTGCAGTTCTCGTAGACCAGGACTGGCGCACATCGGAAGCCTTTACCGGCAGCGACTGGATCAGCAATCCCATGAGCTTTGTTGCCTACTCGGCATCCGGTTTCATAGCATGCATAATTGCTGACTATATCCGTCGCCTTGGTTATCCCGCCCGTGCCCATCATGCACGGAACTACCAGGTAGTTGTTCCACCCATACTACTTTGGGCAGGGCTTGGAGAAATGTCGAGAATCGGAAACTGCGTAGTACATCCCTTCATGGGTCCGAGGTTCAAAGCAGCCGTTGTCACTACCGATCTTCCCCTTCATACCGACAAGCCGATAGACTTCGGTCTTCAGGATTTTTGCTCCAAGTGTAAAAAATGCGCCCGGGAATGCCCGTCCGGAGCACTTACCGACGGGGACAAGGTGATCGACAAGGGCTACGAATACTGGCCGAGCAACGTCGAGCGTTGCACGCGTATGCGCGTCGGCAACAAGCGAGGAGCGAGTTGCGGGACATGTATCAAGGTGTGCCCATGGAACAAACCATATACGCCTTTACATCGTGCCGTAGGTTGGGCTATGCGCCACTCCGGTATTGCTCGCAGCCTGGCAATAGAGTTTGACGATCTGCTCGGTTATGGTAAGGCAGGCTACAAGAACAAGTGGTGGTTTGATCTCGAGGAAATAGACGGGGCTATGATATTGCACCCGCCGAGCGAGAAGTCGCAGAAAGAGTACAAACAGGATGTTGACTACTAAATTGACCGGGACGCGCCCCTTAAGTAACGCCGTAAGGCGTGATCGAGGGGCGCAACAGTAATAATACGTTTCATTCCTTTCCAAATCTCCGCCTCTGTCGGTGGCTGCCACTATAAACTTTGCCGTCAGATTTTTTGACGTGTGCTTTTGAGCGATCTGTCAGGTGCAGCGCCTATCGCTTAAATAAGTTTATCAGCACAGTTAGAATAATGCTAATCACTACCATAGATGTAAATGGGAATAAATATTTTACTCCGCTCAGTCTCAATACATATATCGCCTGGCAATTTACCGAACCAATTCAAAAGCCAGGGAGCGAAGTGCAGTATTATCCCTATTACGACTAATATTAATCCTGCTGTTATTATCCAACGCCCCATTGTTCCCCTGTGCAAATCATAAATTATCTTTAGAAGTAACTGTTATTTATTTTTTGCATAATCTACTTGCACATAACGATAACATCAGTCAGGGCCAGCTTTTTCGGCGATTGGTTCCAATAGCTTGATACTATTCAAGGCCTCCTCAAGAAGTGATAAAATCGGTTTGAAGAGGAACCAAAATAACCACCACAGGAGGAAGCCTTATGAACTTTTACAAAGGTCAACACAAATTTTACTGCGGTATCGATCTTCATGCAAGAAAAATGTATCTCTGTATTCTTGATGAGAAAGGAGAGGTGAAGTTGCACCGGAACATGGATACTGACAGAGAAGCCTTTCTCAAAGCAATTGAACCCTATAGGGAAGATATTGTTGTTGCTGTAGAATGTATGTTCACCTGGTACTGGATAGCAGATTTATGTCAGAAAGAAGGTATAGCATTCGTATTAGGTCATGCCCTTTACATAAAAGCTATCCATGGAGGCAAGGCAAAGAACGACAAGATAGACTCACAGAAAATAGCCGTTCTCTTAAGAGGAGGGATGATCCCTCAATCCTATGTCTACCCCGAAAAGATGTTGGATGTTTTCCTTCCACCAAACAGAGCCAACTCAAAGAGTTTGAAAAAACAATCCACGTCCTGAAACCCTATTTCGCGAAGCCATTGGCACTGTGTTTCAACGGGGGCAAGAATATTCTCCTTTTTGCCGGGCCGCTGATAGTAGGCCTCTTCTATCTCCTGCTTTGTTTTACCCGGAGCCTTATCTCTGTTGAAGCGTAAAAGGTGGTCGACGAAGAAGCTGTCAAAAAGCGCACTCCCCGAAGGGGTCATTGAACTGACTTGTTCGAGGTTTAAGAAAACGCCGCCTTCACTCAGAAGTCCATAAATCTCGGCATATAACTTTCTCTTTCGGTCATCCGGTTGATGATGGACGGCAAAACCCGATACAATGACATCAAAAGCCTTTTCGACCTCAAAGCCTTTTGCCCAGGCTGGAGTTGCAAAATCTATCTTGATGATAGTAGTTCGGTGATTGTTGCCGATCTGTTTCCGTAACGCTTCCAGCATAGGCTCCGAGAAATCAGCAAAGATCACATGTACTGTCGGGTATGTATCAAGCAGCATACGACCGAGAATCCCATCTCCACACCCCAGGTCCAAAATCCTGGAGGGCAGGGGGCACCATATACTCAGAATCTTGCTGAGCACTTCCAACTGGAAGTTTGCTCCGGGGATAGCCCCCCTAATTTCCTCTAAAAAGGTCTGTGCTAGCTCCTTGGCTTGCCATTTGCTATGCTGCTCATTCATTCCCATTCCTCCTCCAACATTAATTCTACTATGTAATATTTACCCAAATGTTATTCTTATCAGTAATTTTTGTCAATCAAAATGCCATCAATTGATGACTTTATCTTTGGTAGATGATGAGCTAAGATGATATATTGCACGGCATTAATTCATAAAAACACTTGTTGAGAAGGAGAGATGGAGAATAAACAGGATATCAGGATTGGTGAATGCCGTTTGCTATAGTGTATTAATTGCACATTTCATCCGTATTTAATATGCTCCTTCGAATGGATATGATACAGATAGGTATTTGAATCAGGTGAACACATGCTGGACCTGCGGTGAGATGTAACTCCACGTAATGTTTTATGATCCAACCATGGTATTTTTTGAAAAGAATGTGTTGCGAACACCCTCTGGATAGCAGTTGTCACAAAGTTACAGCAGTTGAAACTAAGCCACCACCGGCTAAAGCCGACGGTGGCTTAGTTTTGTGAATATACTTCTCCGTGTGGTCGAAGTAAAGAAATGGTCTCAATTGGTTGGCAAGAAAGTGTTTGTTCTCTACGATAAGGACTCTATATGCCGAATCTGCAATGAAAAGGATAATAAACTGTTCTTAGACTTTTTAGATTTCTTCCATGTAGACTGCTAAAATAGAAGATTGCTGAGAAATATTATAAGGCTACATGAAGTCAGCGGTTATATCTCTCTCTATGTTAATCACTCAATGTTTTTACTCCTGAAAACTCTCCAGTCTCTTTCGCCTTGTCGGGTGTTGCAGTTTTCTCAGGGCCTTGACCTCAATCTGACGGATACGTTCACGGGTAAGACCAAAGACATTACCTACTTCTTCCAATGTAGAATCGCTGTATTCACCGATGCCAAGTCTCATCCTGACAACCTTTTCTTCTCTTGGAGTAAGGGTTGATAAAACCTTGTCAATCTCTTCCTTAAGAGAAGTTTCTACAAATTCTGTAAAAGGAGAAGAGGCATTCGGGTCTGCAATAAAATCACTGAGCCTGGATTCATCATCTCCAACAGGGGTTTCGATTGATACTGTCCCTTTGGTAGCTCTCATTGCCTTTCTGACCTTCTCCAGGGGAAGTCCGGCTTTCAATGAAATGTCTTTGGGATTTGGTTTTCTCCCCAGTTCCTGGAAGAGAGCTACGCTAACCTTGCTGATCTTATTTGCGGTTTCAAGTATATGGACCGGTACCCTGATGGTCCGTCCGTAATCTGCAATTGCCCTTGTCATGGCCTGCCTTATCCACCACGTTGAGTATGTAGAAAACTTATAGCCTCTATTGTAATCAAATTTATCAACAGCCTTCATAATGCCTATGTTCCCCTCCTGTATAAGGTCAAGGAAGGACAACCCACGATTAAGGTATTTCTTGCCAATATTAATGACAAGTCTCAGGTTTGCCTGAACAAGCCTATCTTTGACAATCTTCAGTTTATTGTCAATCTCGCTGAGTTCTATCAATTTCTGTTTTACGATCTTTGCCTCGACATTGTCCACGAACTTCATTTGCTGTACGATCCTCCTGATGATTTTTGAGAGAATCTTTTTGTTGAGTTTGAGATTGCACAGGATTTCTTCTGTCTTGCTCTCAATCAACTTCAGGTCTTTCTTGAGATCCTTCTTCCTGCCTGGTTTATTTGTTACCAGTATTTTTTTCTTTATTTCTTCCCTTTTATCATGAAGACTTTTTATGTCTTTAATATAGGATATGGTTTTCTCTCTATATTTAGCACCTTCTTTTTCTGTATAGTTTATTTCATCAATATTTTTTATAACATCTACTATGTTTATGGTCTCTTCCTTAAGTTGCTGACCTATTTGCAGAAGCTCATCCACTGCCTGTGGTAATTCAAACAAGATATGTTTTGCCTTTCTTTCACCTTCTTCTATCTCTTTTGCAATCCTGTATTCTTCATCAGGTGTGAGAAGTGATACACGTCCGATATCTTTTAAATAAGCCCATATTATGTTATCGGTTCTTTCTGGAGGTAAATTTTTAGTTTCTTCCGAGTCCGGGGTTTCCTCCTCTTCCGATTCAATCTTGTCTTGAATTGTTTCAACTATGTCGATATCAGATTCTGAAAGAAAATCGAATACGCCTTCAATATCTTCTGGAGAGACTATGTTATGAGGGAGGAGGTCATTGATTTCATCGGATGTGAGATAGCCCTTCTCCATTCCTATGTCCATCAGTTGCTTGATTTCAGCGGAATTCTTTATTGTCATTATCAACTCCAAAAAGTAAAAATACCCTTCTGCTGGAAAAGGGCATTCAAATTTATATTCTTAAATTTATGATATATTGCGCAGCACCTGTTTGTCTTGTGTCAAGGCTGTTTAGTGCCCCCGGATCCACCATCTAAAATCAAATCCGGAAAGGCCGAACACTCAATCCGGCAATAAGTGAATCTACTCTCCCATAATTAACTTTTTTTCACTGTATTATTGGTACAATATTTTATCTGAATTCTCAATTTCTATTTTTATATATATGAGAAAAGGAGAAAGGAAAATATGTGAAACGGTCAGTACGCCTTCCCTGAGATAGATTGTTAACGGCAAAATCTTAGAGAAATAATTTATCAAATCGCTACGATGCAATTTGATATTAATTTACTCTCTCTCATCCACAGGTAATTATATCTACATAATCTCCATGCTTAACCCCAGTTTCCTGCCGCTGTGTCAGCGGCGTTCTGAAACTGTATTAAATATGGCGGTTTGAAAGTGATAGATTAAACGTTTGAATCTTCTTCCCTGAAATTCAGTTCATAAAATATTATAATAATGGGATTCTTCGTACCGGCAGAAACGTTCTTTTTTCAAGACTCCCGGAAGTCTTGATCAGACATTTGTTCTGAAAATGACAGCTTTTGCCACTCTTAAGAAATAAAATTCTCACAATCCAGTTTTAAATGTCTTGTATCATCTATGCATATTTATATAAAGTAAGAATACCCATGGAAATCAGCATATCTTTAAAGAAAAACGGAAAAATGCATACAAGGCGGTAAACATTGATTCAAAAAGATATTGAGGATAAATTAAATAACAAAAAAGGACCTATTTCTATTGAAAGAGCTTTTGTGACTGTTGCAAAAAGGATTTTAAAAGAAGAGACATACGAGATGATCCTGGATGAGGCTAAATTTCTTGTTGATGAAGCTGAGGCCAATTATAAGGATAAGCTTATGGAAAGAACTATGGCAGGGAAACCAATTTGCCGCAAATCATCATCAGTCAAACAGAAAAAAGGGTACAATAAGAAAAAGAGGAAATAATTTGGTAGGTATTGGATCAAGGAAATTTGTGTACGGCGTTTATTGTAAAATCCGCTCAACCTCGAACACTCAATCCGGTTTTATCAGAACGGCTTGTCAGTAATCTCCTTTTCTGCCGCTGTCCATTTCTATCAACATACTCTGCTGACATAATAGGGAGGTGGCAAACATTCCATACACCCATATAATAAATTATGAAATGTACGTGAAGTACGAAAATCCCTTACTTTTCTGAATTCACATGTATTTTTATCCATATCACCTTGGATTTTACCCCTCCCCAGGTGATATGGAGTTTCCTTGAGATCTTTCTATTTCCTCTAAACACTGAAGAGTAGTCTTGTCTGAAGGTTGAAAAAACGGCAGAGCCATGAAAACCTACACCATTTCATCAAAGCCTGATGGTAAACGGGGAATAATCTTGCATTTCCAGAAAATATTATTCATACTTGTCCAGATATTGTAAATGGTTCCACAGAGAAACCTAATATATAAGGAGTATTAAAAATGCCAGAAGGAAAGGTTAAATGGTTTAATGATTCAAAGGGATTTGGTTTTATCGAGCAGGACGGCGGTACGGACGTATTTGTACATCATTCCGCGATCCAGGGAGCAGGATTCAAATCGTTGGCTGAGGGTGATCGTGTCAGCTTCGATATTGTCAAAGGACCTAAGGGCCCTTCTGCTGAGAATGTTTGCAAGCTGTAAAACTGATTATAGGAGGTTTAGGCACAGCTCTTGAGTCGACTTAAAAAAATAAGTTTGTTTATCCGAGAGAAACATGTTTGCTTAGTTGAGTGCATCTTGGCTTTATAGTGTAGGCAAACCCGATAACTGTAAGTTAATATTTCTCAGTTCCAAAATGATTCTACAATGGAATCCTCATTCTGCTATAATTAAAAGAGGTATATATGGATTATTATGATGAAATAGCAAAGGTTGCATACAATATTTTTGAAAGAGAGGGGGGAGTACACGGCAGACACTTTGATCACTGGATTGAAGCTGAGATTATTGTAACGACAAGATATAGAGAAAAGAATAACGACGGGCAGAACGCTACAAAAGTATCCAAACCGAAAAAAAGTACTGTGGCAAAGACGGCAACAAAAACGACAGCAAAAACCGCTGCCAAATCAATAACAAAAAAGACACCGAAATGATGTCTTTTAGGCAATACCAGTGTTGATCTTTGTCTTCGATACGGTTTGTCTGTAGATGTTGGAGCGTATAAAATACTTTACGTAATTACCATTTACAGATACGCCTGAGCCTTCTCCGCAATCAAATTTTGTTTTTCTGCCGCTCTTCATCTCTATCAACATATTCTACTAACCCCTGTTTTAGAATGTAAGAAATGTGATGACAATGGGATGCTTATTTATCGGCAGAATTTCAAAACTTCCGGAAGTCTTGATCGGGAACCTCTCCTCTTAAATATGATCCTATCATGTAATCCCATTCCCCGCTCCCGATGGATTACACTTAGTTGCTCCTCTTGTTTTGCTTCGTTTTTGTTTGGGAACAGGAAGTTCTTGTGCCGTTATCTTGATTAAACCACTGATCCATTCCCGATCTTCAAATGCATCTTCTATTAGAAAATACAACTTAGCCCCGGAATACGGTGCCGCTTCAACGATATTGGCTATATATGCTCTGCCACCTTCGGTTGGTTTTATAAAAAGCTGATTATCACAAACGAGCGCCACAACTTTACCGTCACAATATATTGCATACTCACCGAACATTTTCTTGTGAGAAATAAATCCAGAATTCCCCATCTGGTCTACGATAAATTCAATGAAACTTTTGTCAGATGCCATTTTGATCCCTTTCGTGGCAAGCTATTCCTGAGCTAACAATTAATATGCTGCAAGCGGCAATTTGCAAAATGTTAGTCTTTGCCATATAGGTTGTAAATTACAATATAGCATTTCTACTCTTTGCACCCCTTTGACTGAACTTTTGCCGGTATCAATTACTTCCTAATAAGTTTCTTTCCTGCACCCCATGCCCGGGCAATATGGTCTCCCATAGCAAAGTAACTACTTTCCGGCATGGACAGGATGAGAGGATTGATCTTTTTTATGTCAGGAATACCATTCGTCAGATACTGCTCATCACTATAGACCGCCACTATTTCTCCGATGAAGAATTCATTCGATGGAAGATCTATCGTCTGAACAAGCTTGCATTCAATATTGTAAGGACATTCTTTTATCATGGGAACTGTTTTTAAAGAACCATAAAAGGTCTCAAATTGTTTTGCCTTATCATATTTCTTCCCTGATACGATACCACAGTAGTCTGTTATATCCACCATACC
>JAPLKC010000124.1 GCA_026388255.1 Pseudomonadota bacterium
ATGGAAATAACTGAATCTTCGTGCAGCTCGCCGCCGGGCGTAGTGTAGAGCAGAAATTCCGTAAATGTGTTCTGTTTGGCAATCTGTTTATTCTTTTTCATAATTTTATACCTCAATAGCGCCGCTCATCAGCCGCGGCAGAAGCAGATCTCGGGCTTGGACGAATTTTTGGTTTTGGGTTAAAGGCTGAATTGTTTCAATATTTATTAACCCAACCATTTCATCAAATGATTCAAGCCACGGATTAGAAGGAAGCTTTAAGAGCGATAGCCCGTAAAACATCGTCTTTATTGACTTTCCAGAGATTTGAGCAATTGCCGACAATGTGTCGGAAATTGCCTTGGATAGGTCTTCGGGTCTCCTATCGTAACTCACCAACTCGCTCACAAGGCTGTCCACGTTATGCCCCTTTGTTACAAATTGCTTCAGAAACAGCACTTTAAGCCCTAACCCCTAATTCTTTATCCTTTCCCGGCTGCAGATACCCACGATCTTCAACCGCCAACAATAGCAAACTTTCGTGTCAGCGTTTCAAAGCTCATATTGACCATTACGGCATTGTGCGGAATGAGCACATATTTCCAAGGTTTGCCGCCGTGCTGCGCCGTAAACTCCGTAGCGTTTTTGCAATAGAGGAGGGCTGCTTCTGTTTTTTCCCGGACTTCGGCAGTTTCCATATCGCCTTCCTTCTTTGTCTCTACCATGTAAATCGTGCCCCCAGTCTCTACCACAAAGTCGGGATGGTATTGCTTAGAGTTGTGCTTCCAATAAATCCTGAACTGTTTTGCCGCCGGGCGCAGCCATTTCAGAACCACATTGTCTTGCTCCAAAATAATAGCAAAGTCTTTTTCAGTCTTGGAATCAAATTTATAGAGGTCATGGCAGGCCTTCTTGAAGCCGCTGAATACTTTGCTCGGGATCGCGTTGGTAGGCGTTATGGTCTCGGTGTAATGATGGATGCTGTCCTTTGTATACTTGGAAAAGTTGTGTTCCTCGATTCTTGAAAAGGGTTTGATGACCGGCTTTTGAAAAACCGGTGCTTCAAAGTAAAAATGTTCCATCATCTGGGAATAGATGTATTGGCCGATTTCTTTCTTATGGAATTGAACAACATTCTCAAGATTGTCGTCCGTGAGGTATGTCCTGAATTTTTGAACCGCCTCGCCTGCCAACTTGAAAAGAAGATCGGACTGTACGTCGTAGTCAATTTCAGAGTAGTTGATAAGCTCATTGACGATAATATTGTCCGGGAAATCTAGAACAATCCTGCCTTTTCCGATGACGATGTCGACACTGTTTTCCTGTTCCCGGAGCTTCTTGACGAGAATTTCCTCCGATACGGGCTGATAATTAAGGTTTTTGACATCAAGGTCAAACTCACGGAAGCCTGATTTCGATTCCGTACTTTGCAGGATCATGATTCGGGGAATCTCGATGATGTTATCGGTGAACTCCTCTACTATAACCTCGTAGGCCTTCTCCACTTCCCGTATCATCTCATCTGCAAAGAGATACGGCTGCGGCGCAAACTCTATCTTCTGCCGTATCTTCTCAACGGCAATATCCCTGATTTCATCCTTTTTCAACTCTGAGATGTTCGCTACTTCCGTATTCATTTCGGGGAGGGTTGAAAGGATGACCTTTCGCACCTCCAGGTTGACCTGGGCTTTCTGTTTCGCTTCAGGTTCTGTGATTGCATCGATCCGTTTTTGCTCTTCCACCATTCTTTGTTCCATACTGGAGTTTGCCTTAATCACCTCTTTGGGCTGACTCAATTCTTCGGAATCAATCGTGATGATATTTTCCTTTCTGATGATTGAACCCGGCTTATTTGCCTCATCAACAATTTCCTGAAATTTGTCGTGGGCAATAATGGTGAGCTTATCCACCTTGTCGTTGCCGGTTCTTTTCCCGTAGGGTAAACGAAGCCCTCTTCCGATGGTTTGTTCCCGCAATGTCATGGATGTAGCTGTCCTCAAAGGGATGATGGTATAGAGGTTCGTCACATCCCAGCCTTCTTTCAGCATATTCACGTGGATAACGATTTCTATCTTGTTTAAAGGGTTTTCAAGGTAGACAAGCCGCTCGATGTTCTCGTCCTTTTCACCGCCGGTCTGGTTCGAGTGGATTTCCATGACCTTATCGGCATAATACCCATCGAAAAACCCTTTTGATGATATCATCTCCTTCAGTTTCCCAGCATGTTCCGTATTTTGAGAAACTACGAGCACAAAGGGCTTGACCTGATTTACTTTCATATCTCTGGCGTAGATGTCGAGAGCAACCTTCGTGTCTTCATGGAGACGGATACCGTCTTCCAGTTTGATTCTGTCAAGGTCGTCCTGGGTATAGTGGGTGGGGTCGAAATCTCTCCGCGTTGCCACAGCAGGTTCTTTTACGAAGCCGTCCCGAATAGCTTTTGCCAGAGAATATTCATAGACAACGTTCCGGAATTTGATCGCCCCGCCGCTCCGCTCTACCTGCGGTGTCGCCGTAAGTTCAAGGCCGAGAATGGCGTTCAATTCATTGATAACTTCCATGCCCCTGTCGGCACGGTAATGATGCGACTCATCCATAAGAACCACAAGATCATCGAGGTTGGAAAGGTAATTGAAATAGGAGTTCCCGAGATATTCCACCAGTCTCTTGATCCGCGGAGACCTGCCGCTCCTCGTTTCGGCGTTTATCTTACCGATGTTGAAGATGTTGATGTGGATCTCATACTTGAATAGTTCCCCCTGACGGACCTCCTCATAATTATCCCCGGTGATGATCCGGGGTCGCCGGTGGACGAACTCGCCGATACCCTGAAAGACATACTTGGGGCTTCCGGTGTTGGAAAAATCATCGATCAGCTTGTTGTAGACGGTGAGGTTAGGCGCCAAAACAAAGAAGTTCCGGGTATTCTTTGCCAGATAGAGATAAGCGATGAACGCACCCATCAGCCTCGTCTTCCCTACCCCTGTTGCAAGGGCAAAACAGAGAGAAGGAAAGGTTCTCTCAAAATCCGTGCATGTAGGATAAAGGCTTTTGACTTTCTCCAATTCTGCGGTTAAATCTGTGTTTTTGCGCAAGGAAAGTATATCCGCAAGGTCGGACAAAATCTCCAGACTTTTTACCTGGGGAGCCCGGAGGCTTAACCGGTTTTTGATGGAGGTAGCGATTCTATTCATCTATTCGCCCTCCTTGTCAAAAAGCGCGGGTTGATTTGCAGGTCCTTTTTTCTTTCCCGTTTTGCCTTTTTTGTCCGCAGCATGTTCTTTCTCATCCACCGGCTCCGCATCTGATTGAATTTCATTGGCAATATTGAGACTGTAATCCTCTTTTCCGAATTCGCACCGGCCAAGGAGCAGATTGGGAATCTTCTTGATGGTGATATTCTCGTACCGATCTTCGCATGCCTCCTGAAAGGACTTGCAGCAGATAAGGAGGCTTTCGTCAGGTTGCATCTCTTCATGAATGCTGTCCAGATACTCAACGGTGATGAAATTGGTCGTGGTAAAGATGTAATCCTTTTCAGTGGACTTTCCCTGTTTCCAGTAGAAAGTCTCATCAGGATTGTAGACAAACCCTTCGTGCTTTGCCATGGCAGAGGCAAGCATAGTGGCGTTATATTCCTTGCTGATGACCCAGTTGCCCCATTTGTCCTTTTCGAGGAGCGACGGCGCAAGACGGAAATAACGGAACCCGCCGCCGCCTTTCCAGTCCACAACCTTTGTAATGCCGCCGGGGTCTTCTCCATCGATAACCTTTTTCATACGGGGGATTATGTGGGTGTGGCAGTGCTCACCAAGCTCGACCATGATCCAGCGACGGCCCATTTTGTGCGCTACTGCACCTGTTGTGCCCGAACCAGCAAAGGAGTCAAGGACGATGTCATCAGGGGAAGAAGCAATATCAATGACTCGCTTAAGCAATCGTTCGGGCTTGGGTGTCTCAAATTGTTCCAGATCCGAGATTAGTGCCTTTACCTCCGCTTTAGAGGTTCTGTTGCTTCCGACCTCTGAATGAAACCATATGGTTTCTGCAGGACGCAACAACTGCCCATCACCGTAAATACGGAAGTAGGGATTCCAGCCATTTCGTCCTTTCTTCCACTCAATTCGGTCTTTTTCTCGTTCAACCTTTTCTGGGCTCCACCTCCATGCGCCATCTGACCCGTCTTGTCTGCGTGGAAACACATTTGTTCCATCTGGTGCAACTAATGCATAGAACAATTTCGGCCTTGCCATCCTTGAGTCACCCTGACCTCCCATAGCCCGGAGCGGCTTCAGATAATACGGACGGCCCTCATTGTCAATCTTGTCATAATGGTCGGCCAACTCTTTCGACTCATTCGGAGGTTTGTTGAACACCAACCGATCTCTGTTTTTGCCGTACACAAGTACATAGTCATGCCTGGAGGAAAAGTACTGGGCGTCCATCCTTGGGCTATCTGATTTCTCCCAAGTTACTGACCCGATGAAATGGCCTCGGCCAAATACTTCATCCAACAGCACCTTGAGGTAGTGGCCTTCGTTGTCGTCAATGGTTATCCATATTGAACCATCATCAGACAACAACGTCCGCAACAGTTCCAGCCTGTCTCGCATCAAGCTCAGCCAAATAGAATGCTCTATACCGTCGTCGTAATGAGTAAACGCACTACCCGTATTATACGGCGGATCAATAAAAATACACTTTATCTTCCCCGCAAACTCCTGCTCCAGCGCCTTCAGTGCCAGCAGATTATCACCGAAGATGAGCCGGTTGTCAAAAATGTCTTTCTCCGAAATCCGCTGTTGGGCATGATACGACTTCTCCTGGTCGTCCAGCAAAATCCTCGGTTCCAGCCTCGGCCTGTTCTCCTTCCCGATCCATGTCAATTCAAGTTTCTGTTTTCTCTCGGTCATTGATTGTCGACAATCTCCCAACGTCCGCCTCTATCTGGGCCGATGCGTTTGATAAGTCCTTTTGCCTTGAGTTTATTAAGGTTGTATTCCACAGTTTTTCTGGTCAGCTTTCCTTCAAGCGCCATTGCTGCTTTGCTGATAGCAGGATTCTTGAATATAAGATTGTAGATGGCACTTTCATTCGGCGAAAGATTTTCTGCCCCCTTTTCTGCCCCCTTTTCTGCCCCCTTTTCTGCCCCCCCACCGGGAGTAGCACCGACACGTTTGCGCTGCGCTGCGCCCGATGGGAATATTTCTTCCATATCCTCTGAGGTTAGCCGTTTGAAGGTGATAGTAAAAAAGTTTGTTTGTCTGATCTTCGGTAGGGGCAAATCTGCCTGAACCATAGCTTCTTTCATTCTTCGTATGCCTGTACCGGCAAGCTCTACCTTGTCCATTCTGAAGAACAGATCGGCAATGCGCTCATTCCGCCTTACTGATATCTTTCCAAAGTCTTTTTTTGCCAGACCTTTAGGTAGACCTCCCGGATTTGTGATTTCTACGCGGTCGTCATAAACCTCGATTGTAAGGCTCGTACCGCGTATACTATAATCCCTGTGGATAATAGCGTTGGCTATGGCTTCCCGGAGCGCTGCGAAGGGTATTTCGTAGATGTCGTTTCGGTTTACCCCTTTTATCTCGCTACGTACGTTCAAGTGTCTTTTCAAAAACACAATGGCCCCATTGAACTGTGTAAGGAGATCATCGGCAATATCTTCCCTGTCGTAAATGTGAATGCGGTCCGTTCCTTTGAATGCAATAAGCGTCATTCTTGCATGGAAAATATGTTTCTTAGGGTCTTTTGCAAAAAAAAGAATGCCAGTGTTGGTGATTTTTCCATCGTGTGCTGCATTGAGACTTGTCATGATTTCATGGGGTATGATCTTTTTGATGCGGATATCCGCTTCTTTTAGAAAGGTCTGTATCTTCTGTCTTGAAATATCTTCCCATGAGGCATCTTTGTTGATCTTGTCTTCGTAAGGGTCCAGCTCGTTTTCCTTGAACATCACCCGCAGTTCGTGATTTGTCATTTTTTGTGTTGTTCCGTCAAGTCGCCTGAAATAACCAGCACTACAGCTATAGGGTTTCTCTTCACCCTGGACAATCTCCACAACAACGACATCATCAGTCTGTCTGATCTTTACTTGAATCGGAGGACTGCAATTGCGGGCAGTTGTATTGATCTTTGCTTTTAGATCATTGGTCAGCTTTTCGCCGATAACAGTCTTGTTGTCTCGAACACCGAGCAGAACAAGCCCTCCCTTTGTGTTGGCAAAGGCGACTATGTCCTCGGCTATACGCGGAGTAAAATGCTCCTTGAACTCGACGGTGAGTCCTTCGCCTTCCTGAATAATCATATTTATTGTATGAGCGTCAGTCACTCAGGATCACTCCTCGTATCTCTGCATGATTAGATTATCTTCCATCTTATCAGGAATAGTTCATTTCTTTCAAGCTTTTGCTGCAAGCGGGCTTCAATTTCGTCGATCAATTTCTCTTTCTTTACATCCACCTCATCCTGCGCCTGAAATAGGTTATGCCGCAAGGCATTTCTCTTTTTCTCCATCTCCTTGATTTCCCTCTGAGCTTTCACCTTTTCTTCAAGGCTGAGAATCTTCTTTGCCTCGGTTTTGTGAAACTTGATATCCTTATCCAATTCTTTCAGATCGATCTCAAGGCTGCTTTTTACGTCATCTGCCCATTTTTCAAGCTTCCCCATTTCAGTATCGAAAAACCCCGCGTTACGCTCCGCATTTGCCTGAAGGACCTCAGTTTCCAGTCTGTGCCTTATCCGGTCGATACGGCTGTCGACTCCATCCCGGATCGGCACATCGTTGGGGCTTATTGTTCCGGGTAACGAAAAGAGTCTCTGACACGTTTCGTTATCAAGTTCGGTGCCGTCGTCGCCTATCCCGCAAAGAAGAATCTGATCTTCCGCCTCAAAAGAACTGATAGTGAAGCTAACCACGGACAGCCATCCCGTTTTATTCACGAGGGGCTCTAAGATTGTGATCTTCTTGGGAGTAGTGGAGTAATGAAAGATCAATTCCTGAAGTGGTAATGAGAGCACTTTGCACTTCTCGATAATCCTTTGGGCCAATGGATGGCCTACTCTGTATATATTTGCATCTTCAATATTCTTCCCAATCCTGTAAGGGCCTGAGTGGATCTTCTCATGGGGAAAGGGTTTCTCCCGGAGCATAAAGGAATGGTCATCTGATGAGAAGTCCGCATAAGGAGTCAGGTAATAGCGGGTAAGTTCCCACAACCAGTTTTCATAACGTGAAAGATAAGCCTTGCTTTCCCGGAGATTAACCTTCAGCTTCTCATGGACCTCTTCGTCGAAGTTCTCAAGGAGGTTCTGCCTTGTGATGTTCATGGTTTCGTCGATCTGCGTCTCCATTTCCTTCTGCAGGGCATCGAAGGCAGTTTGAATCTCATCCTCGGTGCGGCAACTGTTGTAAATCTGGGCAATGCGCCTCTCGAAGTCCACCCCTGATTCAATGGTTCCGAGGACCTCATCGCTTGCCCCGAACACACCTTCAAAGAGTTTGAATTTCTCCGACAGTAGTTGATACACCCTCTGATCGGCAGCGTTCTTCTTATTCAAAAAATTTACGACTACCACATCATGTTTCTGGCCATACCGGTGGCACCTTCCTATCCTCTGCTCGATCCTCTGTGGATTCCATGGCAGATCATAATTGACAACCAGGGAACAAAACTGGAGGTTTATGCCTTCCGCCCCCGCTTCTGTTGCAATCATAATTTCCGCCTCATCTCTGAAGCAATCCACCAGTGCGGCCCGCATATCCGCCGTCTTTGAGCCCGACGGTCTGTCGGTCCCTTGATATTTCTCCAACCATTTCCTGTAGATTTCCTTTGATTCCCGATCGTTGTTGGAACCATTAAAGAGCACTATTTTGCCCTTGTGTTCCGTATTGTCGAGGATTCTTTTCAAGTATTCCTGCGTTCTCGTCGATTCGGTAAAGATCACTGCTTTTTTACCGGCGCCTTTCTCCTGTGCCTGGGCGAATCCCCTCTGGAGGGCTGCCAGGAGCACCTCTCCCTTTGAATTCTTCTGTATAGACCTGGCCAGGGTATGAAAATCGCGCAAGGAATGAATTTCTTCTCTCATTAACTTTATGTCATCTCCGGTGTATGCAGGTTCTTCCTCTGTTACTGTCCCTTCCTCCTCCTCTGACCATTCATCCTTTACCTCATCAAAGGTCTCGAAGTTTTGAAATATGTTATCTTCAAGGGGGGTGGCTGGCTGGCCATGACGGTCAATTATTGCCTCTAATCGTTTTGCAAGGGCATCCAATGTGCCTGAAATAGCATAAGTAGAAGAGGCAAGCAGCTTCCTGAGGATAAGCGTCATTAACTGTCTTTGGCTCACGGGTAATGCATAGAGGGCAGGTCTCTGGAGATAATCCGAGACAAGATCGTACAGTCTCTGTTCGTTCTCAGTAGGGTAAAACTCCTGGGTAACGGGTATACGATTTGTATATTTGATGTACTCCAGGACCTGTCTTCTGAGCGTTCGCTGGCAAATTGGTTTAAGGCGACTTTTAAGATCATCAAAGTTGTCTACACCGGTGAACCTCGAAAACTGGTTCTTAAAGCTTTTCAAATCTCCGAAGGCATATTCATCAATCACACTTACAAGGCCATACAGTTCCAGAAGTGAATTTTGAAGAGGCGTAGCAGTCAATAGCAATTTGGGTGAGTGCGCTACGGCGGACTTGATCATATTTGCAATCTTGTTTGTCGGTTTATAGACGTTGCGCAGGTGATGGGCCTCATCGATGACAATAAGGTCCCAGGCAATTTGTTTGATATAGGCATCTTTGCTCTTTGCGAAATGATAAGAACAGATAACTATCTCATGCTGCTTGAAAGGGTTTAAGTTCCCTTTTTTTATTTCCTGATTGAAGGATTTGGTCTCCAGGATCATGGAAGGGAGGAAAAACTTGTCGATAAGCTCCTGATTCCATTGTTTCCGAAGACTCGAAGGGACAATAATGAGGAGTTTGCGCTTCCGATCGGCCCATTTTTGCGACAGCAGGATGCCAGCCTCAATTGTTTTGCCAAGCCCAACCTCATCTGCAAGGATTGCACCTTTGGAGAGAGGCGATCTAAAGGCGAAGAGGGCAGCTTCTACCTGGTGGGGGTTCAGGTCAACCTGGGCATCCGACAGTGAGGCAGCAAATTTCCCGATGCTACTCGACGAGCAACGCTTAGTTAGCTCGTAGGCAAAATATTTGGCATGGTATGGCGTTAATTGCATTTAATCTCTGGTTTTAAAAAAGGACAGTGGGAAGTTGCTGCAAACATTGCGTTATTTCTTGCCGCTCTCTCTGCAAAAAAAGCCAATTTTTCTTGTTGATAACAAATATTCCCACCCCTTTTTTTCCATTTCATCACATTTTACTATAATAAGATTTTATCCCCTCAAAACAAAAAATGCAATCATTTAAAATGATTACAGCGGTTAAATTCTCAATGTCCCGCCTCCGGCAGGATTAAGACTTACAAAATTCACAATCCGCATTCCGCAATTTTAACACTTCCCCTTTTAAGTACATGCTTTAGTTTTTAGCTGATGGCAATCATAAACCCCTGAATATTAAACCTTGAATAGCCCCCCTTCCTTTTTTGCTGAATACGTTAGTCCTTTAATTCCATAAATACAAACAGTTTTTCGATTCCGCCGTAGTTTTATGGGAATTTGGAAGAGTTGCCGATCCTTGATGTAGACACTCTCAGCAAATAAAGGGTTTTTGTTGGAAATAAAGATGGGGTATATATGACAGGAAGAATTTCTTTTTGACAGGATATAATATTGAAATAATAAAGAATAACCCTTATTCAGTGATTCCTATAACGTCGTGTAGATCATATAAAAGCCACCGATTATCACAAGAACACCGCAGACTTTTTTCACGATCACCGGTCCCTTTGATTGTTCGTTCCAGTTGAGGTATTGCTGAACCAGTTCTGTAAATGTGCCTGCCAATACAATAACCGAACAATGGCCCACGGCGTAGGACAAAAGCAGGATTATGCCGTACCAGATCTGTGTTCCGGCAAGTTGAAAGGTGATGCTCAGCATGGGGGCCATATAAGCGAAAGTGCAGGGTCCGAAGGCAACGCCGAAGATCAGGCCGAGGATAAAGGAAGCAAGTATGCCTTTGCGTTTGATGCCGATATTTCCGGGACCTGACCAGGGCATAGGGATGATGTCGAAGAGATGGAGCCCCACAAGGAAAAAGACACCGGCAACAAAGTAATTACCATATCTGCCCACATCGCCCATCATACGACCTGCCATAGCGGTGGACAGGCCGATAACGGCAATGCTCACCATAAGTCCTGATGAAAAAAGTGAAGCAATAAAAAACGCGCGCTTTGTCGATATGCGCCCCTGTTCATCGATAAATCCCACGATAAGGGGTATACTCGATAAATGGCAGGGACTTAAAACCAGGCTCAAAACACCCCAGAGAAATGATGCTCCGATGGCAATGGCAGGTGTTCCGGAAACAGCATCAGTTAAAGATATGAAGAGCTTTTCAATCATAATATATTCGCCCTCTTACCTGGTCTTCTTTTGCGCAGGACTCTTAAGTTCTACGCCAAGCTTTTTAAATGATTGAAGTATCTGATCTTTCGAGATAAATCCCATGTGTCGGCCAAGTTCCTTCCCCGAGGCATCATAGAAAATCTGTGTCGGGATGCCTCTGATTCCATATTTCTGACCGGCGTTCGGATTTTTCCAGACATCAACAAACTCAACATCAAGAATACCGACATATTCCTTCTTCAACTCCTCTAAAATTGGCGCCATCGCGATGCACGGGATGCACTTATCGGCACCCACATCGACAAGACGGGGAAGCTTTTTTGAAGACATAGCAGCATCTTTTTGAAGAGCTTTTGCCTTCGACTCTGCTGCCCATACTTCCTGAATACCAGAAAACAATGGGCGAGAGACCGGGGTTGCTATGAAAAGCAGGCCAATCAAAACGATTGCTGTTACAGCAAATAATTTCATATCAAAAATCTTTTTCCAATACATCTACTCCTCCTAAGTTTTAATCTTCAGAACCTTTTGTAAAAGTATTAAAATCCGTCGCAATCTTAGCTTTTTCTCCACCATCTTTATTTGTCTCTTGCCAGCCTCCACCCAGTGATTTGATCAGTGACACAACCGCCACCAGTTGCTGACCGCGCAGGCGCATAGCGGTACGCTGAGTTCCTAATGCAGTGTTCTCGGCTATCGCTACTTCGAGATAAGTCCCAAGGCCTGCGTCGTAGCGATTGTTGGCAATTTCCAGTTGTTTACATGCGGCTTTTGATGCTGCCATTACCTGTTCGTATTGGCGGGCGAGCAGATGCTCACCAACAAGGTTGTTTTCGACATCCGCAAAAGCGGTTAATACAGTTTGACGGTAGCGGGCGACCGTTTCCTCATACAGCACTTTTGTCTGGCGAAGGTTGGCAGTGAGCTGGCCTCCCTGGAACAAGGGAAGTGTCAGGGATGGTCCGATTGCCCAGAATCTGCTTGGCCACTCGAAGAGGTCGCTCATATTTCTATTTGCATTCAAATCTCCGCTCCAGAATCCTGCCTGAGCACTCAATTTAATGGTTGGAAAAAACGCAGCAGTGGCTACCCCGATGGTGGCGTTGGCGGCAGCCATGCGCCTTTCGGCAGCAGCAATGTCGGGCCTCCGCTCAAGCAACTCAGAGGGCAAATCGGGTGGAACAATAAGAGGCGCCAAGCTGAGTTGTCGCTCCGGCAAGCTAAAAAGGGACGCATTCTTGCCGGTAAGTACGGCCAGTGCATGCTCGAACCTTGCGCGCTGTAGTGCGTTATCAGGCAATTGAGCCTCGGCGCTTTTTAGAACGGTTTCCGCCTGCGCCACATCCAGGTCGGAGACTATACCGCCCGCTCTGCGGTTGCGGACAAGCACGAGCGACTTATTGTATACTTCGATACTTGACAGGAGCAGTGCCTTGTCTGCATCGAGAGCTCGAATCGTGAAATAGTCGGCTGCTACTTCGGCCTGGATAGCAAGTCTTATTGACTCGACATCGTCCGCGACAGCCTGCACCTGAGCCGTCGCTGATTCGACAGTACGCCGTACCCGACCCCAGAGATCGAACTCATAGCTCAAGTCAAAGGGTACGGTGAAAGTGTCGTAGGTCTGACCAGGCTTGCCGCCAACAGGTCGGTTTTCAGAGTCGCGCTGTTCTACCGGCAGAAAAGAGACGCCCAGACGGGGAAAAAGACCGGAGCGCCCGACATCGGCAACAGCACGAGCCTGATTGAAGCGGGCATACGCTGCTTTGAGGTCCTGATTAGCTTCCGCGGCCTCGGCTTCCAAGCCACTCAGCTCAGGATCGCCGAAGATTTCCCACCAGTTGCCCTTGGGCAGGTGTGCCTGAGGCACAGCAGCTTTCCATTCATCAGAAACACCGGTGTAAGCTGCGGGAATAGTGGTCGTCCCCGGGCGTTGGTAGTTCGGGCCGACTGCGCAACCGCTCAGCGCCACAACTATCACCATCATTATCAGCGCCGGGAGAGCGACGATACGGCAAATTCTCGTTGTAAGGCAAGCGGGCTGTTGAGTCATCTTCATCGGCTCTTCTCCTTTTTGTCAGCTTGGTCAACTGACACTGTAGTGCCGGTTGCGAGAGAGTCTGAAGGGTTCACGATGACACGGTCCTTGGGGTTCACGCCTGTCAGTATTTCAATTGTTTGCCCGAAATCACGCCCGAGCTTCACAATGCGCATCTCGACCTTGCCGTCAAGCTGGACAATGCCCACCTGCGGCCCTTCCGGGCGGAACAGGACCGTGTTCGCCGGAAGCGTCAGCGTTGACTCCAGGTTCGCTTCGGTGAAGCGCACCTGCGCATAACCACCCGCCAGGACCTCCTCTTTTGGGTTGTCCAGAGCAAGCTCTACCAGGAGCGTTCTGGAGTCCGACGCCATGACACCCGCAGTACGTATCACCCTGGGCTTAAACGTCCGATTGGGAAGTTCCAAAAAAGTCATCTCGGCGGTCTGGCCGGTTCGGATGCTTCGCGCCATTGCCTGCGGAACCTGCACGAATACGCGAAGTCTCCCTGTCTGAGCGAGGTGGAAGAGTTCTTTTCCGGCACCCGCAACAATAAGATCGCCCGAATCAATATTGCGGACTGTAATAACTCCGGCAAATGGGGCTGTTAAACGGAGAAACGACTCGAGCTTCTGAAGCCTGCCCACCTCGGCGCGGGCCGACTCGGTACTGGCTGTTTTGAGTTTGAAGTCAGCCTGCTTTTCGGCATTTTCCTGTTCGCTTACACTGGCGGTCTTCACGAGACCGGCCCACCGTTCCGCCGTGATCTTCGAAAGCCCGAGGGCTGCCTCGGCTTGAGCGAGCTGGCCACAAGCTCGCTCAAGTTCCTGGTTGAGCTCCGGTGCGTCAATCTCGGCAAGAAGCTGCCCTTCCTTAACTTGACTGCCTATGTCCACGAACCTCCGCTTGAGATAACCGTTGGCACGCGAGTAGATCGGTGTTTCGACCAGCGCTTTGACTTCGGCAGGGAGGGACAGGTTCGATACGGATTGGCCCGGCTTCGGCGAGACGACGGTAACGGTGTGAACGGAGAGATCCTTCGTCTCAGCACGCAACCCGGCGCGCTGTAGAAGCCGCGGTATAAGACCGGCCACAATGCCTATGATTACCACTACCGCTACGACAGTCGCCGTGAGCCAGAACTTGCCTGGTGAGCGGCTTAGCCCAATCCCTGTTTTTATCTCGTTATGCTTTTCTGCGGATTTATCGTTTTTCGAGTTCATGGCAACACCTCATTGGTTTTGGTTAAATAGACCTCCTCGGGTTGCGGACCTTTCGGGCTCTTCCGATGGAGCAGACTGAAGACAACGGGCACAAAAAAGAGCGTCGCAACGGTGGCAAGTACCAGCCCTCCAATTACTGCCCGGCCGAGAGGAGCATTCTGCTCGCCTCCTTCGCCGAGCGCGAGCGCCATGGGGAACATCCCGATAATCATGGCAAGGGCTGTCATGAGCACTGGCCGCAGACGGCCGATACCAGCTTCCCATGCCGAGGTCAGTGGGTCGGAGCCCTGATTAAGGTAGGTTCGCGCAAAGCTCACTACCAGAACCGAGTTCGCTGTTGCGACCCCAAGGCTCATAATCGCCCCCATCAGGGCAGGAACACTTAATGTAGTAAGAGTGAGATAGAGTCCCCACACCACACCCGCCAGAGCACCGGGAAGGGCGGTGATGATGATAAAGGGGTCGAGCCAGCTTTGAAAGAAGACGACCAGCAGCAGGTATATAAACGCCACCGCCAGTATCAGCCCGATTGCTAACCCGGTGAAGCTTGAGTTCATTGTATCCGCTTGTCCGCGCAGCATGATGAAGCTGCCCTTCGGCAGCTCCTTTTTTGCCTGCTCGATCAGGGGTTTTATATCCCGCAGCACTCCACCCAGATCCCGGCCGCTCACGCCGCCGAAGACATCGATTACCGGCATCACGTCGTAATGAGAAGAGATGGGCGATGCGCTGATCCTGTCAACGGTGGCAACATTGGCGAGAACCTGCGGCGCGTTTTTATCGGGCTGACCGGCTTTCACCGGGATTGAGTTGAGCGCAGCCAGAGAGTCCATGGGATGCTCGGGCACCCGGATGCTCACCAGGTATTGGATGCCGTTTTTGGGATTGAGCCAGTAATTGGGTTGAGTCTGGCTGCTGCCGCTTAAGCTTAAGAGCATTGAGGTAGCCACATCGCGCTCGGTAAGACCTATTTGCGACGCCTTGGTCCGGTCGACAGCAAAGCGGAACTCCGGTTGATCAGCAGTCTGTTGCACGCGCACGTCCACAGCTCCTGGAACCCGCCTGATTTTTTCAGCGAGGTTTGCTGCGATAACACGGCTCTTGTCGCGGTCTCTGCCGATGATCTGGATATCGAAGGGAGCCGGAAGTCCGAAGTTGATCGTCTGGTTTACGATATCGGCGGGCAGAAAATAGAACGTGGCTCCCGGAAAGTCGCGGTTAAGTCGGACGCGCATGCGCCGTATGTAACCTTCGGTGGGCCGGTGGCCATGGTTCAAGGACACTAGGATGTCGGCATCGCGAGTTCCCGTGAGACCGTTATCTATATACACGAGCGGGAGGCCCCCGGAGGGCATGCCGATATTGTCGAGGATGCCGGAGATTTCACCGGTCGGAACCTCTTCCCGGATCACGGCCTCGACGCGGTCCACAAACCGTGTTGTTTCTTCGATCCGCGTCCCCCCTGGCGCACGCACATGCAGCCGGAACTGGCCCGCGTCAACTGAAGGGAAGAAATCCTGCCCAAGCTGTGGGATGAGAAGCCATG